>NC_023003.1:600000-900000 GCF_000513475.1 Candidatus Babela massiliensis | reverse complement strand
ACTGAAAAACTTATTGATACTAATTTTGAAAGAAAAAAAATAAAATTTTCATTTAATATAAGTGGTGAAAGTTCAATCAAAACTCTTCAAGAGATGCAAGAAGCCAAGAAAAAATTTCCAATAAAAATAGAATCTGAAGAATCAGATAAAGATAAAGATTATGTAGAATACTATATAACATCACCTGAAGCTCAAGCCCTTATTCTTAAGGATGCATGGAAGCAAACTGGTAAAACATTCGATGCTGAAGAATCGTTAGAAGTATACAATAATCTAAATATTCTTATGCTAAATTCAAGCTCAGATAAAGATTTAATATTAGTAATAAATGAAAAACTACAATCATATGGTAAAAATTTTATTTATACATCCTTAGATCCTAACAATTCTTTTGTCTTTCAAGGACTTGCTGGTTTAATAGCAAATTTAGAAAATGATTTACGTTCATCAAAATTGATGCATATAAGAGCTATCAATGCTATTAATCAAAAAAACTTCATTGAATTTTTTCAAAAATGGTTAGAATTATCTGATTTACAAGAAATAGTACAAAACCTTATGCCTAATTTTGTACCTTTTTTAAAGAAAGTTAATCAACTACTAAAATTGATAAATACCTTTGAAACAGAAGACAGAAATATATATAGACCATATAGTAAAAAAGAAAGCATGCTACTTAATACTTTTATAAACGCAATTATAAACGAAATAAAGGTAAGGGAAAAAGATTATGAGGAACTATATAAAAAAATAATTACACTTAGACCTTTAGCAATAAAAGCTCTTAAAAAGCAAAATTCTTTATCTTATGACAAATATTGCAATCATGTATTACTGGCAGTCAGAACAGCAACATGTCTTCCAAATAGTATAGAAGAAAACAGTAAAAGTTTATTAAATTTTATCAAAAATTGTCTAAATATTAAAATAGAGCCTGAAAGTAGCAATAAAGAATTAGAAAACGAAAATTGGCTTGACTTTTTAACCCAAAATAAACCTGTTCAAAAAGTATCGATTAAGAAAAAAAATAAAAAATCTAGACATAGACCGCATAGAAATCAACAAACAAATACAGAAGAGCTAGAGGCTGAAGAAGAACAAGAAAATACAACAATAAAAACCATAAATAATTTAAACAACCGTTTATTTGATATTCCAAAGTATGCAGATAGAATACTTAAATGGTTTACTCATAGTTATATCAAAAATCAAGAACAAAGTTCTATTTTATATCATACTTACTGCCCTATTATCGATCTGTTTGTCAAAAAATATGGAAAAGTAAAAATAAGGCCAAACAAAATTAATAATACTCAAGATAATGCTTACTATCTTCAAGGTATAATTAAGTATCCAAATGGACAAACTCAACATGCTGTATTTGTTAATTGCTACGATAAAAATGATATTTTATACCATAGAGGAATAGAGACTAAAAATGGACAAGAAATATTTAGTGAAATTGAGTTTAATTTCCCTACTCCAAGCGAACAAGTTAAATCAATAGAAGAAGATATATTAGAAGAAAGAAAAATTAACTTAAATAACTTTTATGATATTTATAATCTCTATAGCATAAGAAATTTCAAAGAAAATAACTTTTGCCTATATGTTGACGATATAAAAAATAACGTCACTTTAATATTATTTAAATAATACAATTATACGTGGAATGAAAAAAATGAAAAAAAATATAAATAAATTTTTGACACTACTATTGTTATTTATATGTTTTATAGAAAATAGTAGTTATTCTATGAACAAAAGTATAAAAAATGAACAAAAAAACGTAGGTTTTAGTTCTTTAAAAGAAAAATTAGAAGAATTAAGCATAGAAAATATGTCAGAAATTGCAAAATTAGCTTATGTTGCGAATATACTGTTATATCAAAAAACAATAGTACATTTATTAAGATTTTTGGAGCCCGTATCTCGTAAGTTAATAGAAACATCTGGGGATCATTTGGTATCATATTTAATGACCACTGATATGGATCTATTAGAAACTTCAGAAATGGTAAAAGATCAGGGTTATCATATTGAACCAACTAACTCGGATAATCAACCAAAATATGAGCATGGTGTTCGTTTGTATACCCCTGAAGCCCAAGCTTTTGTCCTAAAATATGTAACTAAAAGAAGTCCTAGTTCGCATTGTTATTATGAAAATGTAGAATATTATAACTTCTTACACAAGCAATTAGAATTACATTCAAATAATCCTGAAATAGGTATAATTACAAATAATGAAATACATAGGTATGGTCGAGCTATTATTAATACTTATCTTATTAGTAATAATTTGATTCCTCAAGGAATAATATCTTTACTTTATAATTGCTCTGATCATAACATGTTTATATCTGCTGCAGATATTGAAAAAGAAGCTTTAGAATCTATTCAAGATAATAGTTTTACAGATTTCTTAGAAAAATGGCTTGAAAGAGGAGGCTTAAATAGTATAGTAAAAAAGTTAATTCCTAATTTTGTTACGTTTTTTAAAAAATGTGGCCAACTAGTAAAATTATTAGATAATCTAAAAAAAGAAGACAGTGAATTTTATAAGCCGTTTAATAAAACTCAAAGTCAAGTAATTAATTCTTTTATAAATCTCATCATTAAAGATTTTGAGCAGTATGAAAAAGAATCTGAATCTACTTATAAAAAAATAATAGAACTTAGAAACTTTATTATAAAAGATATATCGATATCCAATCCAAGAGAATTTTTAAAGGCTTATATGTACGTCAGGCTATCAAAACCTCTAAATCTTCGTAATTGTAATCTACCATTGACTATAGATAGCAATAACAAGGAATTCTTAAAGTTTTTAGAAAACTACATTGACTTACAAGCTGAAAAACCAATTATTGAGACTTCAAATAATGAAAACAGTTGGTTAGATTTTATAATAAATAATAGAAAGCAAAATTTAGATAGCTCAACATGTAAAAAAAGTAAAAAGACCAGAAGAAGACCGCATAGAAGAGAATTACAAAAACCAGGTATATCAAGTACAATAAATGATAATCCCAAAATTTCTAAACCAGAAGTTAAAGAAACTTTTGAAGAGCCTGAATATGATCAAAGAATTACAAGATGGTTTGATTCTAATTTTACTCAAGATAAAGATTATAATTCAATATTGTATCATACCTATTGTCCAATAGCAGACATGTTAATTAAAAAGTATGGAAACCAAACAATAAGGAAAAATAAGACTTTTAACACTCAAGATACGGTATATTCTACATTAGGTATGATTATATATCCAAATGGAAGCTCACAAAATGTATTATTTGTTAATTGTTATGGTCAAGATGGACTTTGCTATCATAGAGGATTTGAAAAAATGAGAACCTTAATGCAATCTACAGATAGCACACTAGCAAGTTTTATAGATTCAGTAAGTAGTGAAATAGATAAAGATTTAAAAAGCAAAAAATTTTTTTTAAAAGATTTATACTATAGTCAATATAATCTATACCAGACAACTAACTTTAAAGAAAATCACTTCTGCTTTCATATAAAAGACCCTAAAAATAACGTTACTCTAGTTCTTTTTAAATAAAATACAAAATGATCAAAATAAATTATAGAAATTTTATAAATTTAATTTTAATATTGAATGTTTTTAGTCATACCATATTTTTTGGTATGACTAATCCCAAATTAATAAGTCAAGAATTACCTACAAGCTTAAAAAATTTAAGTGCTCATAAAGTATCTTGCTTAGCTAATTTATTGGTATATCAAAAAATATTATTTACTGCGCTTAAATTCATAAAACCATTTACTCAAGTACTTTTAGAAACCTCAAAAGATAAAGAAAGTGTTTATAATTTTGCTCCTATTTATAATAAAGATAATCTTATAAATTCTATAAAATCAGAAGGTTACAAAAAATTAAGCATTGAAGATTCGACAGATCTTTTTGAAAAATATAACTGTATAAATTTATGTACTCCTGAAGCTCAAGCATTTTGTACAAGTATGTTAATACACTTAAGAAACGATAAAGAAAAAAGTATTAATTTCCTTTTAAAAACTTATAATTATTTAAATAATTTATCTAATAATCAATATAATAATGAAATAAAATTAGTAATAGAAGAAAGAAAAAATATTATATCCAAAGCCTTAATTCATCAAATTATTGCTAATAAATTAATACTAATATTTCCCTTAATTAATATAAGAACCACACAACAGCAAATATCTCAAATAGAAGCTACTCATGCAATTGAAATTGATGATGTTATAAATACTATAAAAAAATGGATTGAGGATATTAATTTAACAGTAGAAGCCAATAGTCTAATACCTGATCTAATACCACTATGTACATTAACTGAAAAGTTTGCAAATCTCTTTAACAAATTTTACTTCCAAGAAAACGGTACATTCCGATTAATAAATTGCCAGGAAAGTAAATTAATCTATCAATTTTTAGAAAGATTAATAGATAGATTAGAATCTAAACAAGATCATTACCAAAAATTATATACTCACTTATTAGAATTAGGTAAGGATCTCTATCGCAAGATAGAAGATAGAAAAAATCTTAAGAAGTTTAGATTAAAAACAGCATATCCTTTAATTAACGAAATCTTACCCAGTAGTATAGAATCAAGTAATACTGAATTTATTAAAATTCTGCAAAGTATAGAAATACCAGTTGAAGAAAGTACACAAGATGTAGAAGAAACTAAAGAAGACCATCCAATACAATCTCAAAAAAAATCTAATCATCCTAAAAAATCATCTAAGAAAAAGCACAGGAGGCCTCATAAATATAAATCTAATGAAGAAAAAGAAGAGAAATTAGAGCATAAAAATTTAGAGAAACAAATTAAAAATACTACAACTTACCTAGATCTACCACAATACAGTCCTAGAATACTAAAATGGTTTAAATCTGAATATACCTACGACAAAAAAACTAATTCAATTCTATATCATACCTATAACCCAATTGCAGATATAGTTATCAAAAAATATGGGATAAAAAAAAATAGACAGAATAAAACTCACGATACTCAAGATACTGCCTATTTTATGTTAGGGATAATCAAATATAATGATTCTTCTACTCAAAATGTAATATTTGTCAACTGTTATGATCATAATAATATTTGTTATCATAGAGGCATAGAGCATAAAAATGGTCAAGAAATATTTAATGAAATAATACAAAATAATGTTACATTTAAATTTCCTGAACCAAAGCTAGATCAATTTCATACAAATAAGTTAATATTATCAAACAGTGAAAATTATTTGTATCCTGAAAAATATTTTAAAGAAAATGATTTTTGTATTTACATGGAAGACCCTAAAAATGAAGTATCTCTAATTCTTTTCAAGCAAATAAATATTTAATATAAAAACAATATCTATTGACTTACTATTTTTTGAATTAATAAAATAATATTAATATTGCAAAATTTTAATATTACAAATCAATAATGAAAATTAGATATTTACTAACAATCTTAATTCAATTAATTGTATATAACACTATTAATAGCTTTTCTACTGCGAAAATAGCAATCATAATAGTAATAGATCAATTTGGTTATAATTATATAAATAAATTGGAATCAAATCTAAATGGCGGAATAAAATATTTAATAGATAATGGTATAGTTTTTACCAATGCTCATTATGCACAAAGTCCTTGTACTTCAGCTGATCATGCATTACTATCAACTGGGGTATTTGCCTCTTATCATGGTATTATAAATAATAAATGGTACGAAAATAATCAGCTAGTTTATTGTGATCAAGACGATAACAATAAAGCTCAAGTATTTAAGCCTGACGGAACTTTATATGATTATGGCAAATCAGCAAAGAATATTATGGTTGACGGATTATCAGATCAATTAATTATGAGTTCTAATGATCTCAAAAATCAAGCATGGGCTTTATCTTTAAAAAGTAGAGCAGCAATATCCATGGCTTCTAAATTAGGTAAAGCACTATGGATAGATAATGAAACAGGTAATTTCACATCAAGCAAAGCTTATTTTGATAAATTACCAGAATGGATCACTAATTTTAATAAAAAAGAAAAAATAGATAAAATTATAAATTTTATCTGGCAGCCTATTTATAAAGATAAGCAATTCTATAATATTCAATTTAATAATTACTATAAGTACTCAAAACTTGAATTTCCATTAATAGACAATATTTTAACAGTAGATAATTTAATTAAAAATAAATACGAACAACTCTATAACAAAACTCCTCTTGCCAATCAAAATTTAATTAAACTTGCAAAAAAGTGCCTAAAAATAAATTTAAATAATAATAAGTTCATCTTATGGCTTAGCCTAAGCAGCTTAGATAAAGTTGGACATGTCTATGGACCTGACAGTAAAGAAGCAATAGATATGGTCTATCAAATGGATAATCAAATTCAAGGTTTAATTAATTATATATATAAGATAGCAGATAAAAGAAATATAAAAAAAGAAGATATATTAATAGCATTGACTGCTGATCATGGAGTAATGCCACTAACTCCGCCATTAAAAGAATTTGGGCTCGATATTGTACATAATTATAGCTCAAAAGAGTTAACTGATAATATTAATAGTCAAATAAATAATAAATATAACATTAAAGATATAATTATAGGACATAAAAATAATCAATTTTACTTAAATAAATTAAAATTAAAAAAATTGAAAAAAAATATAAGAACTAATATATATAAAGATATAAAAAAGTACCTTTTAAATCTCCCAGGTATTAGAAATGCCTGGACACTTAAAGAACTATCTAAAGCCAATTTCGATATACTTGATAGAGATATCTATATAAGAAGAGAAATATATAAAAAACGCAGTGGTAAAATTTTTTATTCTTTAATGCCTTATACTAAAATAACAAAACATTATTTAAAAGGCATTGCTCATACTTCTCAATATAATTATGACACTCATGTACCATTAATCATATATCAACCTGGTAATTTTTTTAAAAAGAGAATAACTAAAAATGTTTATATGACCCAATTTGTCCCAACCATTTCACAAATACTTAATATATCAAGACCATCAGCTTCTTCTGATAACGTTTTACCTATCTTTGATAAATAAAAAGAGCAAGTTAATAACTTGCTCTTTTTTAAATTATAATCCACAATCTTTGAAAAATGCTTCCGAAGAAGTTTCTCTTGATAAAAAGTCTTTTAAAAGTTCATTAGGATCTTGACTTCCGCCTTTAGCTAAAATCTTTTGTGCATAAAGTTCACCGATCTCTCTATTAAATAACCCGTGCTCTTTGATTTTATTAAAAAGATCTTTTGCATAAATTTTAGACCATAAATATCCATAATATTTTGAACCATAATTTGTAAGATGACCAAAGGAACAATATCCATAATCTGAACAACCATAAGTAACTTCGGATAATAGATCATGCGCTTCTCTCCAAATTAAATCGATATTTTTTGATTCGCCTTTATCAAACAAATTCAAAGATATTAGTGAATAAGCAACTTGGCCCAATAAATGCGAAGCAATTAAAGCATTTTGGTTTTTTTGTATACTTTCTATTATATTATCTGGTAATTTTTCTCCAGTTATATAATGCTTACTAATAGATTTTAATACTTCTTTATCTGTCATCCATTCTTCAAGCATTTGAGACGGCATCTCAACAAAGTCACCTTTAACCGAAGTTCCAGACTGATTAGCAAGTTCTGTTGATCCTAAAAGGCTATGAATTGCATGACCACACTCATGGAAGAATGTTGTTACTTCTTTACGTCTTAATAAAGCAGGCTTATCTTTTTGAGGCTTGGTAAAATTAGCAATAACTAAAACTACCGCTGGAGATATAATATCATAATTCTTATCTCTAACACTTGAAACAATACCTACTTGACATGCATGAGGATACTTATTGTCTCTTGGCCATAAATCTAATAATAATGTCCCTATAAATTTATTATCTTTATAAACTTTTAAAACTTGAACATCTTCACTCCATAAATTTTGGACATTACTTCTTTCAAATTTTAATCCAAAAAATTGTTCATATATATCAAGCAATGCTTTTAATGTATAATCTGTTGGAAAATACTGTGATATTAAATTTTCATCAAGCATCATATACTTTTTGTTATAGTAATTAACAACAAATTTAAAATCCCAGGGCTTAAATTTATTTTCTACTAAATCTATAGATATTGGGAGATCTTTTTTCAAAGCTTCTATTTCTTGACTTACTTTTAACTTACACTTATCTGAAATATCATTTAAAAAATTTATTACATTAGTAGGAGTTTTAGCCATTTGATCAGCAATATCCATATGGGCATAACTGTCAAAACCAAGAAACTTTGCAAGCCGGTCTCTTAATACAATAATCTTATTCAATACTTCTTTATTGGCCGGATAACCTCTTAAATTAAATTCGTACCAAAGAGCTTTACGCGTTGATTCTATCTCGCATTCCTCAAATATTTTAAAAACCGTCGGATAATCAACTCCTAATATATAAAAATCTTGATCTTTTTTTAGAGATTCAACAAATTCATCATCAACGCCCTTGAGTTCTTCTTTACTAACTTTTATAAATCTATTATCACTATTGATATTCTTATCAAAATCTAAAGCAAGAACACCTAGTTCTTGCGTAATACTTTTAATTAACTCTCTAGTCTGATCATCTTTTTCAAGCCCTGCTTTTTTATAACTATCTAAAGTTTCTTTTATAAAATATTCTTCAAAGTCTGCTATTTTTTCAGATGAAGCAACTCTACTTTCATTATAATTTTTTAAAATTTGGTAAAGCTTTTGATTTTGAGAAAATTGATCTATAGAGAATTTTTGTAATTCCATAACTGATTTTTGTGCAGCCTCTCTCATTTCTTGATCAGGATGTACCATTGTAAGTACATATAAAGTACTAAACTTATAAGAAAAATTAGCCGTTGTTCTATCAAATAAAAGCATAATATTTTTAAAATTATACTCTTGGTCCTTAATATCATAAATAAATTTTAATGAATTTTGCGCTTCTTCAAGTGCTAATTTAGTAAGATTATTAATTTCATCAATATTTTTAGGAAATAAATCCGTAATATTTTCTGTTTTAAAATTTGGTAATTTATAGCTATCACTTATTTTAGTTGATTGGTTAAATATCGAAATACAAAAAAAGACAAAAAATAGTGACATAACAAAAATTATATAAAAATGTTTCATGTAATCCCTCAAAAAAAACGATTAATTATACTCAAAGATGATTATATATCCTAACTATTAAAAACAAAAGTTTTTTAGGATAATAAAATTATTTTTTAGCAAAATAAAAAAAGTATTGCAAATTCAAAATAGAATTTTATAGAATAATGCTATACATAAAAATTTACTAAAATATATTAAATTAAATTTAAAACCAAAAAAAAGGAGGTCCTTATGAAAAAACTTATCACTTTAACAATTGCTATGTTAATGGTAAATGCTACATTTGTTAATGCTTCTGATGATTTTGAACAAGCAAAATCTAAAGTTTATACCGCAAGTGAAAGAATTAAACAACAACATCAAAGAAGAGCTGAACTAGAAGCTAGAATAAACCAAAATCAACAAAAAATAAGCCAAATCCAAGGTAACCCTGAATACAATGCAGAGCACAATAGACTTCAAGAAGAAACTAGACAATTAGTTAACCAACTTAATCATTCTGTAGAAGAATGCAAAAACTGCATAGACCATTTAGGTAAAGAACTTCATTCTGTAAGTTCAAGATATTATGTAACTGGTGAAAAAGGTACTTATGATATTGTACAACCTAAACACCCAAAACTGAATCCAATAGTTTACAAACATAATTCAAATGATAACTTACATAGCTATTAATTTTATTCAATAAAATTATTTACCATAACATTAACTCAAAGTCCCAGAATTAATTCTGGGACTTTATTATTTAATTTATTTTAATAAACTCTTGAGTTCAAACCATTTTTGTCTAAGTTCTATTGCTTTTTCAAAATCAAAATTATCAGCAGCTTCTTGCATTAATTTTTCTAATTTAGTTATATTATCTAAAATATCGATATCGCTATCTATCTTATTAACTTTTTTCTTCTTATTTGATTTGGAACTTAAAGCAATAGCTTCTTGAATTTTTGATATACTTTTTGAAACTTCTCGTTGAACAGTAACTGGACTAATATTATGATCTTTATTATAAGCAATTTGAAGAGCTCTTCTTCTATTAGTCTCTGTTATTGCTAATTCCATAGATTTTGTAATTTTATCAGCGTAAAATATAACTTTTGATTCAGTATTTCGAGCTGCTCGACCTACCGTCTGAATTAAAGAGCGTTTATCTCTTAAAAAACTTTCAACATCAGCATCCATAATAGCAACAAGAGCAACTTCAGGAAGATCTAATCCTTCTCTTAATAAGTTAACACCTACAACACAATCAAAGACTCCTAAACGAAGTTTATGTAAAATTTCTGTTCTTTCAGGTGTTTTTATGCTGCTATGTAAATAACAAACATTGATCATCTCTCTTTCAAGATAATAAGCAAGTTCTTCTGCTAATTTTTTTGTAAGTACAGTCACTAATGATCTAAATCCTTTTGATTTAGTCTCTTTAATCTGACTTATTAAGTGCTCAATTTGCCCTTCTCGTTCTTGAACTATAATTAATGGATCAACAAGACCTGTTGGACGAATAATTTGTTCAACTATTAAACTACTATTTTTATATTCATACTCTGAAGGAGTTGCTGATATAAAAATCACATCTTTGAAGTATTTTTCTATTTCGTCAAATTTTAAAGGTCTATTATCAAGTGCGGATGGCAATCTAAATCCAAAATCTATTAAATTTTGCTTACGACTCCTATCCCCTTGATACATTCCATTTAATTGTGGTAAGGCAATATGAGATTCATCTATAATTAACAGAAAGTCATCTTGAAAAAAATCAAGTAAACAAAAAGGTTTTTCGCCTTTTGCTCTACCTTCAAAATGAACAGAATAATTTTCAATGCCTGAACAGTATCCTGTTTCTTTGATCATTTCAAGATCATGAGTGATTCTGGTTTTTAATCGATGGCTATATAGATCATTTTTAATTTCTGGTAACCAAGAATTAAGCTCTTTTTCTATACTTATAATTGCTCTATCTTTTTTCTCTTGAGTAGTTACAAAATGCTTTGCAGGAAAAATTAAAGTATTATCAAGATTCATCAAAATATTATTATTATTCTTATCTACCCATTGTAAAGCTTCTATTTTATCATCAAATATTTCTATTCTAAGCTTTTCTCTTTGATATGGTAATTGAACTTCTACTGAATTTCCAAAGACTTGAAAAGTTCCTGATGATTTTTCAATATCATTACGTTCATATTGAATAAATACTAGTTTTCTTAGTAATTCTGTTCTAGAAAGATTCTGTCCTAATTCTAAAGAAAAAGCTAATTCACGATAATCTTGAGGATTACCTAAAGAATAAATACACGACACAGAAGCAATAACTATAGTATCTGGTCTATTAATAATAGAAGCAGCTGCTTCTATACGCAATCTTTCTAATTCTGCATTTACCTTAGTTTCTTTTGCAATATAAATATCTTGAGCAGGTAAATAAGACTCTGGCTGATAATAATCGTAATAACTTACAAAATAACAAACTTTATTTTCCGGAAAGAAAAGAGAAAACTCTTCATAAAGCTGTGCAGCAAGAGTCTTATTGGGTGCCAGAATCAGTACCTTTTTATTTTGATTGGCTATAACATTTGCAATAGTAAATGTTTTACCTGATCCTGTAACCCCAAGCAAAGTCGAAATATTTGGTTTATTATCTTTATTTAAATCTGATTCAGTTCTTGATTTTGATAATTGCTCTATAGCTTTTATCTGATCACCTGCAGGCTTAAATTTAGATTTTAATTTAAATATCGATTTACTCATTATAAATATTTATACTCAGTTATAAGTTATCTAGACCTTCTTCTAGATCTATCAGAACCTGATCTTGAACGCTCACGAGAACTATAATCAGAACGAGATCTTGGTCTAGAACCAGATCCATATCTAGATCCTGAACCTGATCTTCTTGAAGATCCCGCATCATTAACATAACATGTTAAATTAACACGAGCCTTAAGTCCTTTTAAAGTTCTTTGATGAAGTGCTGTTAAGAGTTCAGGAGAACAATCTGCAGAAAGTTTAACATAACTTCTTCTATTAATAATTCTAATTTTCTTAATTTGATCTTCTTTAACAATACCAGTATCCATTAGATATTTGATAATATCTTCTTTATTTATATTATCTTCTGAACCTAAATTAATACAAATTTCTTGAAGTTCATCTAATTCTTGATCTACATGAACATATGGTATTTCTTCAAGATCTAATGTTGATAAGAATTTCTTATAAAGCAAATTACCAGCAATTTTAATTAGTTGTTCTTGACTTAAATTATCAAGCAATCTATAAACTGCATCGATTTCAGTGCTTTTAACTTTATCTACTTTATCAAGTTGTTCTAGCTCAGTTGCTTGATCTACTTGAGTTTGAGTTTTTATAAATTGTGAAATTTCTTTTATTGCATTATTAATCAACATTTGAGTTGATGGAACATCTATAGGCAATAACTTAACTCCAAATTGACGCTCAATTCTGCTAACTGATCTTAAATCACCTTTAATAATAAAGGTTATAGCTGTACCTTTTTTGCCAGCACGACCAGTTCTTCCAATTCTATGAACATAACTTTCAAGATCTTCTGGTAGAGAATAGTTAATCACATGAGTTAAATTAGCAACGTCTATACCTCTGGCAGCAACGTCAGTTGCAACTAAAATGGTAAACTCTTTCTGTTTAAATTTCTTAATAACTAAGTTACGTTGAGCTTGACTCATATCTCCATGAAGCGCCCCAACGCTATAGCCTCTTTTAGTCAATTCATCAGCAACTTCAGACGCTAAAATCTTAGTTTGACAGAAAATAATTCCATAAAATTCTGATGCACTTTGTATAAATCTCGTAACTGCATGCAATCTTGATTTAAATGGTACTATGGAATAAAACTGTTCTGTCTTTTCCGTTGTTACTTGTTTTCTACTAACTTGTACTACAACTGGCTCTGACATATGAGATCTTTTTATATCTTCTATTCCGGACTTTACAGTAGCTGAGAATAACCAAATCTCTCTATCATCAGGACAGTGATTTAAGATATCTTCTATCTCTTCTTTAAAGCCCATATCAAGCATAATATCAGCTTCATCAAGAACAAGTGTATTGATCTGTGATAAATTCATAGTTTTTCTTGATATATGATCTTTGATACGTCCTGGAGTTCCCACTATGACTTGAGCTCCAGATCTTAAAATTCTTATTTGCTCATCCATAGATACACCACCATAAATTAATGCAGTAGTAATCTTAAGATTTTTTGAAACAAGTCTTATACTTTCATAAATCTGTATAGCAAGTTCTCTTGTTGGTGCAATAATAAGAGCTTGAGGTTTCCTTAACTCTATGTTTATTTTATTAATTAACGGAAGCACAAAAGCTAAAGTTTTTCCTGTTCCTGTTTGAGCTTGACCATGAAAATCGATCTTTTTTTCACTCAATAAAAGAGGAATTGCTTTCTTTTGTATTTCAGTCGGATACATAAAGCCTAAGCTTTCTAAAGCATTCTGTATCTCAGGCTTTAAATTCATTTCTTTAAATGTAGGCATTAATTCTTTTTCCTAAATTTGATTATTTATATTATTTTACTTTTATTAATTTTTATTAAAATTAATTATATTTGATTGTTACTACTAATTAATTTACAACACGAAGCATTTTGATGCAAAATAAAATTCAAATAATAATTCAAATACTTATTATATTTTAACATATTATATTAAATTTGGCTAGCAAAATTTACAATTAGTAGTCAATATTAATTAATTATTTAATTAATGTGACTTATTTAACTAAGAAATTCTTAATATCAAGCTCTAATGAACTTGCTTGAGTAAGATTATGATATTATATTATATTATAAATTATATTATTAATTACTCTAAGTGTATATTATTTTAACAAAATACTTTAAATTTATTAAACTTAAAGACCTTGAAAACTAAATGGATAAAACATTGAATAATAAATTAATAAAACAACTTATTAATCAGATCATTTTAAAGTACAATCCAAACAAACACCTTTGTTCTGCAACCGTAAACCCTTATATATCGAACGCCAAAGACAGAGATAATTTAGAAATTGCATGTATGCTAACTAAGCATAAAGATATTTATATGACATTTAATCCTAAATTCCTTAGTAAAATAGATCCCTTACTATTAAGTTTACTAAAATATAAAAAAATAACAAAAAAAATAAAAAAAGTGTCTTATTTTCTTTATTACTTATCTGAACCGGTCAATATAGATCAAAAAATTATTATGATGCCGTCTTTTATAAAAGAAAAGAAAATTCTTTTATATACCACAAAGAGCTTAAAAAATGCTTTAATTATGTATCTAAACGATTTAGAAGCAAATTTAAAAGAATTTCAAGAGCCAGGGTCATATTTAGAAAATGATAATCATTATTTAACAGGGTTGTTATTAAATTATAAGAAAAGTAATATAAGGTTCTTTTATCTTATTAATTTTTTTAGAGATAGTCTTGAATTTGATCAAGATATAGAAATTACTGATAATAATCCCTTTTTCGATTGGCCAGAAAGAATAAAAATAGATTTTCAGAATTTTATAAAGAAGAATTGGCAAAAATCTCAATACTATAAAATATATAAACAGGATAAAGAAGAAGCTATTCAAATAATTAGTAAATATAAAAATTTATCTTTAAAAGATATTAATAATCTGATTAAACATAACAATAATAAAATAAGAAACTTGATAAAAGATAAGTTTAAGTAGCACTATAAAATTAATTATCAAACACTTTATTAGAAATTGATAAGCTTAATTGCATATACTTATTATAAACCTCTAGCATATTGTCAGTTATTTTATCTGTTTGATTCCTAGAGATATAAAGCCCTGTTACCATATAATTAAGGGAATGAGAAATTTCTTTCGATCGTTTATTTAAAACGTTTTCTAAAATCTTATAAGCTTTGTCTTGCTCATTAATTAAAAGATAAAGACGCGCTAAAATT
This sequence comes from Candidatus Babela massiliensis, assembly GCF_000513475.1. Classification (GTDB taxonomy): domain Bacteria; phylum Babelota; class Babeliae; order Babelales; family Babelaceae; genus Babela; species Babela massiliensis. Next base: position 884,817 of record NC_023003.1, on the reverse strand, counting down.
AAATAATCGCGAATGAAGTTAAATCTATTAATAGTTAGCATATACTTATACACTCTAATAGCATGCTTTAATTCGGTTTTTGAAAAATACTTTATCAATGAAGATTTCAAATTTGATAAGATAGAAAAAGCCTCATAGCTTTTATGATTTAAAGCTTCTTTTAAGTAGCTAATTTTTATTTCTTCTTTTTTAGTAATTAACAAAGTTAGATAATAAAATATATTATTAGAATCTTGATAAAAATTTTTAATATTATCTAGCATCTTAGCAGAAATTTTTAAATTCTTATCTATATAGAAGTAAATCCTAAACAATACTATTTTTGCCTTTAAATTATCTTCGTCTTTTTGTAAGATCTCAATATAATTTGTTTTTAATAAATTTACTTCTTCTTTAAAAATATTTTCAATAATATTAGATGGAAGTAATAACAGTATAGAAACTGAAGGATCTAAAGAAAAAATCTCAGGTGATTCAAACGATAACTGATCTTTTATTAAATTAGATTCATCTTTAGAAAAACGTTGATCTATTTTATCAATTAATTTTAAAGCATTTATTATGCTCTTTGTTGAATGAGTAAATGCTATACTTAAAAATAACTCCTTAAGCCTATCAGGCAATACTCTTATATTTATTTCTTTAATTTTATCGATATATTCCTTCGAATAATAATCAACACTATCATAAGCAATATTGTTATCTAAAATATATTTAGCAGTAAGCTCACTCAAATTCTTTGGTGCATAATAAATTTCTGTAGATTCAGAAATTGATAAATTTATTTTAGACAGAAAACAAATCAAAACAAAAAATAAACAAAAATATTTAGACATTTATAATTCCTTTATTAATTATAATACTACTAATAGTATATAGCATTAGATTAATTCATCAAAGTTAAGAATATATTATTTCGCTTCAATTATCTATTAGAATTTTGGGTAATTGCTCGTAAAATAATGGACACAAAAATTAATTTTTAAGCATTTAAATAGTTGAATTATCTTGGGTAAATAAAGACATATGTATAAGATATACATTGCTAACTTTACTAACAATATAACTAAATATTTCTGGATCTAAATTTTTGGAATCATATATATCTTTTATTAATAAACAATTTACTATATAGAAAATAGGATACCATTGTTTTTTATAAGAATATTTTAAAGCATTATCTATTATAGAATTAGCTTTTTCTTTATTATTCAAACAATAGTACAATATAGCAAGCCTCAAAGAATTAATTGTACAATAAAACTCACTATCTATTTGATTTAGGCTACGTTCATAAGATTGAATAATATTTTGTAATTCTTCTTTATTCAGCTCTTTAATTATATTTATATATAAAACAATGTCATCAAATAAAAATCTTAGAACTTCCCAGCTATTTAGGCTTAACAGTTTTTTGATTTCATTAGATGAGACTTGTCCTAATTCATTAAATTTTATTACATGATATAAAATATTATTCTGTTCTGGCATATCTAGCACTAAATTTTTACAAGATTCTAAATTTTCTTCTATCTTATAAACTTTACACATTATATATCTTGCTTTAATATCATCCTGATTTGATTTTATCTTTCTTAAGTAAATATCTTTTATTTCATTTATTTCAGAGATAAATAAGTTTTTACCGAAAAATAAATTTATATGCAATATCATAATAGCATAAGGATCAATAGACAAAGTCTCTGGAGTCAAAGTAGATAAAATATCTTTTATAAAATCAACAGCATCTTTACTAAAATTACTATCTAGTCTTTCTAAAAATCTTATTGCTTTTAACATACTTTCATTAGAGCAATAACTAGAAATCATAAGAAATAGATCTTTAAGACCTTGGGGCATATCAACCATATTTATTATCTTAATATTTCTATATTTCTTTAAATAACCTTTAAGATCTTGATTTAGTTCATCGGTATTGATTTGATTCTCAATAATATAATCAGCACATTTATCAGCCAATGATGACACATAAGATGCATTAGAATAATCCACTTCATTAATACTTTCTAAGGACATAGACACTAGGCTTCCATTAAAAATTATTAATCCATTGAACAAAAAATTAAAAAAGTATTTTTTTATAAAATTATATAATATCATAATTTTGTCATTTTATTTGATAATATGAAATATATTTAATTTGAATATACAGACATTATTAATTAATGTCAAAATCATAAATAACTTTAATTTAACTTAAAGATACCTAAAGAAAAACACTGTACCTTATGACAAAGGTATAATAATCCTATAAACTATTTAATTAATAATGTAAATCAAAATATTAAAAACCTTGGAGAAATTTCATGAAAAAACTAATATACAGTATAGCCTTAACTATTTTCATCTTTTCAGGTTTAAAGGCAACCAATAACATAGATAAAGCTACTGACCCAAAAGAATCTATGAAGTATGCTATTAAAAAAAGTAGACCTGATTTATTGAAAAAAGCTTTAACTAACTTTGAACTCTCAGAAAATGATAAAATTTGGCTTTTAATTTATGCAAATGAAGTTGCTCAAATTAGAAAAAATAAGATGAATCTTAATTTAATTAAACCGAAAAGCAAAATCACTCCCTTTGCTAACTATTTTTTCGTAAGCATAGGAGTTTTCTTCATAGGAGGCAGTATAACACTAAGCTTACTAGAAGAATATTTAAAAAAACACTCAGAAATATCGATCATTCCTACTATAATAACTGCCACTACAACAGTTTTAGCTATTAATAAGTTAATATCTATAGGAAAAGAAAAAAATAAAGAATACTTTATATTACATCCATATCGAAATGCTCAACAAAAATATTTAGATTCTATTAGCATTTTGGAATTAATTCAAATTAATTAAATCTGGAGGTAGTATAAATTGCTTATAAAATATCAATTTATACTACCTTTCTTAATAATTAGACTCAAATAGAGCTTAAATTAACATAAATTCTATATAAATATTAATAGAGAAAGCTAATTAAATAAAAGCCGAAGCTTTTATTAATACCTTTTTTATTATATCAAATCTAAATTAAATTAAGATTTTTTTTCTTCAGATACATTTTCTTCTTTATGTAAAATATACTTATTAACATTCTTTTTAGTAAACTCTGCAGTTCCTTCTTTTATGCTTTCAGCCATACCTGCCACAAATGCTTTTCCAAGTTCTGTTATTACAAACACACCCATACCTTCTCTTGAAAGTAAAGCAAAATAAGCAATTTTTAAAGCACCATTAATAACATTAGAACTATTAATTGAAGATGAAGATGTTGATTTTAAGTCTTTTCTCTTCTGCACTTGTTCTGCTTGTAATTTACAAAATGTAAATAATAATTTTTGATAATCATCACGTAAAAATTTTTCGGTAATTGGCTCTACAATCCAAGCACTTGGAAAGATTGCTAATGAACTCATAAGAGGTCTATTCCTAAAATCGATATAATTATAAAAACCAAACCACATTCCGCAATTTTCGGTATTTTTATCTCCCGATATGATCGCATTTCGGGTTAATGTCATAAATTCCTTAATATCTGAGCAAGAAAATCCATTGGATGCTGTAGTAAGAACCTTACCGCAGTTATATTGTTTTAACATCCTTAGCCTATAACCTTCTCTTAATACGTCCGAAATAAGATTATCAATATAATAACATATAATCTTATTTCGCTTATCATAATCAGGTAAATCTAACTCAAAAGCATTAGTCAACTCTAGAACCTTATTTCCACTAGGGAGTTCTTTAGGAGTTAAATATGAAGTACAGATAATATATATCAGATGCTTATACTTGGATTTTAAAACTAGTAATATATCTAACATAAAATCAAACATTGCCTTTCTAGATCCACTCGAATCCGTGTCTTTTAGTATTTGATCTATACCATGTATAAAAACAACCATAGGCAATTGACCTTGAATATTCTTAGTAAATAATCCAAAGATTTCCTCTCCTTTATTCTTTAATTCTTCTTTAGTAATCAGAGTAGCACCTTCATCTGTATTAAATATGGTCAAATCTCCTATAACACAAGCGGCTTCAACATATAAAAATTTCCATTGAGCTAATTTTGCCATAGTATAAGCTAAACTGAATTTACCTGTACCTGGCGCTCCATGTAAAAACATACCTTTGGAAATACTCTTTCTGTCTTTTTCATTTTTCAAAGTTTCTATAAGCGCTTTTATATGGGTAGTCTTACCATTAAGCAACAGTTCAAGAGGCGGTAGTTCAATATTACTTATGTCAAGGACATGTTCTGATAATAAACTGATTAAAGTAAGAATTAAATCTGTTTTAAGTCGATCATTATTAAGTGAATCGGTAAAAAGAAATTTAGGCGTTTCATCACTATCTTTGACAACAAAACAACTTATCCAATGTCTCTTCTCTTTAATATAAATTAAAAATATTGCAGATCCAGAATAATTTATATCTCTAAATTCTCTTGCTAGATTTTTTAATTGATCTAAGTTAAAAAGCTCTCTAATATCTTTATCAAGACAAAATACAGGCATATCTTCAGGAATTTCAATAGCTCTATCTTTTTCTAACTTAATAAGATTATCTAAATCTTGTGCATTTAACCAATGACCTGGCTTTTCAACAGTAGCTTTTGTCTTTAAATTAAATCGTTTAACAAATTCTTCACCAGATTGAGCTGTCCAGTTAATATTATAAAGCTCTTGTTTTCTTGCATCCTTGATTTGAGAATCTGATATAACTTCAAACTCTAAATTAAAACCTTCATCTTGAAATAGTTCAAGAAATATCAACTCAACTTCTCTTGCAGTAACCTCTAATCCGGTCTCTTCATATTCACTTAAAAAAGCACTTTTTATTATTTCTGCAGTAATATCAAAATTGACTTTATCTTGCTGATCATTACTTTGGTATTGTTCATCAATAATATTTCTAACGATAACGGGAATTTTATTAAGAAACAATCGTATTTTTTCATAATTCAAATTATCTGGAGCAATATTTATTCTTGCATAATCATTACTTAAATGAAATTTATAATCATTAGCTGTGCTATCTTGTGATATATCTGCATTTCTTAAATTTTTAATTAAATTATCTTCAAGATAAAATTCTGCTAAAGTTTTTATCCTGCTTTCTATAACATTCTTTTGCCATTCTGCTTCTATAGAACCAAAGAATCTATCTCTATTTTCATTACTTGTCAAAAGGCTCTTAAGAGCTTTATTTTCTCGCGACTTAAATAGTAAAAAGCTGTTATAAAGTGCATGATAACCACTAAAACTTCTGTCTCCATTATTTAATACTCGATATTGTTTTATTTTCTTAGAATTTTTAAACTTCTGCTCTTGTTGCATAGAAATTAAATTTAAATTAAAAAATACGCAAAGTGCACTTACACTCAAATTTAAAATCCTTAAATTACGTAAACTCATAAAATATGTCCCCTTATGAAAAATATAATTAATTTTTTACTTTTATTTGACAAAGTATTTAAAATTTTATCTATATTTGAATTTAACATATATATAAAAAATTGCAACGATTAATTAATACAATGGAAATTCAGAGTATATTTTGAACTAACTAGGACTGTTAAAAATTTAAATCCATTAATATTAATTTTATAATTTATCTGTTATCTATTATACTAAAATTAATAAGACCTTAATTAAATTATTAAGAACTGTGTTAGTTATAACAAATAAAGTCTTTGTTAACATTCACTATATTTTGAGAGATTATAATGTTAAAAAAATTACCTATAGATGTTAGTTCATTTAAGACTATGATTAATGATAATTATAAGTATATCGATAAAACTAAGCATATTTATAATATCTTTATAGCAGGTAGTAGATATTATTTTCTATCACGACCAAGAAGATTTGGAAAATCACTTTTAGTCTCGACTTTAAAAGAATTATTTTCAGGAAATAAAGAACTTTTTAAAGATCTTTGGATATATTCAAGTGATTATGACTGGAAAGAGCATCCGGTTATTCATTTAGATCTTTCTCAAATAGAACATCTTACTTCAAATGAATTAAGAATTAACTTAAATGATGCGTTAAAAAAAATAGCCCAAGATTATAATATTACTTTAGAATATAATAAAACGCCTGGTGCCACCCTTAAAGACTTAATTGAAAATCTCTCTAAGATAAATAAAGTAGTAATACTAATAGATGAATATGATAAACCTATTCTTGATCATATTAAAAATATAGAAGAAGCTGAAAAACAAAGAGAGATCTTAAAAAGTTTCTATAGCGTTATTAAAGCTCAAGATGCTAATTTAAGAGCTGTACTTTTAACTGGAGTCTCCAAATTTGCAAGAACTTCTGTTTTTTCTGGTCTTAATAACTTAAACGATATTACTCTTGATCCTAAAGCTGCTCAATTGCTTGGTTATACTCAACAAGAGCTTATCGATAACTTTATGCCCTATATTAATAATTTTGCTAATCAAGAAAATATTACATCTGAAGCTTTAATCGATAAACTCAAAAAATGGTATAATGGTTACCGTTTTTCAAAGATAGATACTAGAGTTTATAATCCTTTTTCTGTTCTTTATGCTTTAGATAAAAGGGAGGTTAATAATTATTGGATAGCTTCTGGTAATCCTGAATTTTTAATAGTGTTACTTAAACAAAAATATTATGAGATTAAAGATATAGAAAATGCTGAATTTTCTTATAACAGTATTGAAGCTTTTGATATTAGTAATATCAATATTATTGCTCTATTATTTCAAACCGGTTATTTGACCATAGTTGATTATGATAAAGAGTATAATAGCTTTAAAGTTAACTTTCCTAATTTTGAGATAAAACAATCTTTTACTAATTATCTGCTTACTGCTCTTTCTACTTATGATCTTAATACTATTGCTACTAAGATGCTTAATCTAAAACGAGCTATCGATCAAAATGATTTAATTAAGTTTTTTGATATTCTTGAAAATATTTTTGCTCATATTCCATATACTCTAACTACTAAAGATCTAAAAGAAAAAGATTATCATACTTTAATTCAGTTTATTTTAAGTGTACTGTCTATTAATGCTCAATCGGAAACTATTACTAATGCTGGTAGAATTGACTTAATTTTAGAGACTAAGAATATTATCTATATCTTTGAATTTAAATTTAATCAATCAGCGCAAATTGCTCTTCAACAGATTAAAGATAAAAAGTATTATCAGAAGTTTTTAGATAAAAATAAAAAGATAATACTTGTTGGCCTAAATTTTAATAATTTGGATAATAATCTTGAATTTATATCAGAAGAATTTCATTAAAACTGGAATATTATTATGTTAAAAAAATTACCAATATATATAAGTTCCTTTAAAGATATGATAGAGGGCAATTTTTTATATATAGATAAAACAAAGCATATTTACGATCTTTTTAACGGTTACAAACAATATTATTTTCTATCACGACCAAGAAGATTTGGCAAATCACTTTTAGTCTCAACTTTAAAAGAACTATTTTTAGGCAACAAAGAGATTTTCAAAGATTTATGGATATATAATAGTGATTATGTCTGGCAAGAGCATCCGGTTATTCATTTAGATTTTTCAGTTATTGCTCATAGATCTTCAGAACAACTAGAAATAGAAATCGTTAATCATTTGATTGAAATTGCCAAAAATTATTCTATAAATTTAGACGAAAATCAAAGCCCTGAGAGTGCATTATATCATTTGATAGTTAATCTATCTAAAATAAACAAAGTAGTAATTTTAATAGATGAATACGATAAACCTATACTTGATCATATTAAAAATATAGAAGAAGCTGAAAAACAAAGGGAAATTCTAAAAAGTTTTTATAGCGTTATTAAAGCTCAAGATGCTAATTTAAGGGCCGTTCTTTTGACCGGAGTCTCTAAATTCGCAAGAACTTCTGTTTTTTCAGGTCTTAATAATTTAAACGATATTACTCTTGATCCTAAAGCTGCTCAATTGCTTGGCTATACTCAACAAGAGCTTATCGATAACTTTATGCCCTATATTAATAATTTTGCTAATCAAGAAAATATTACATCTGAAGCTTTAATCGATAAACTCAAAAAATGGTATAATGGTTACCGTTTTTCAAAGATAGATACTAGAGTTTATAACCCTTTTTCTGTTCTTTATGCTTTAGATAAAAGAGAGATTAATAATTATTGGATAGCTTCTGGTAATCCTGAATTTTTAATAGTGTTACTTAAACAAAAATATTATGAAATTAAAGATATAGAAAATGCTGAATTTTCTTATAACAGTATTGAAGCTTTTGATATTAGTAATATCAATATTATTGCTCTATTATTTCAAACCGGTTATTTAACTATTACTGATTATGATAAAGAGTATAATAGCTTTAAAGTTAACTTTCCTAACTTTGAGATAAAACAATCTTTTACTAATTATCTGCTTACTGCTCTTTCTACTTATGATCTTAATACTACTGCTACTAAGATGCTTAATCTAAAACGAGCCATCGATCAAAATGATTTAATTAAGTTTTTTGATATTCTTCAAAATATATTTGCTCATATTCCATATACTCTAACTACTAAAGATCTAAAAGAAAAAGATTATCATACTTTAATTCAGTTTATTTTAAGTGTACTGTCTATTAATGCTCAATCGGAAACTATTACTAATGCTGGTAGAATTGACTTAATTTTAGAGACTAAGAATATTATCTATATCTTTGAATTTAAAGTTAATCAATCTGCTGAAATTGCTCTTCAACAAATAAAAGATAAAAAGTATTACCAGAGATTTTTAGATAAAAATAAGAAGATAATACTTGTTGGTCTAAATTTTATCAGTAGTAAAGATAAAATAGAGCTTGATTTTATAGCAGAGGCTATTAATTAACCCAAATTTTTGGCCTAAAGCAAGCTAAAGTTGTAATCAAATGAAACATAAAATTTTAAATTCAAAGTCAGACACTGTAACAATAAATTTTATCAAAAATTAGATTAGCAATTATGTTTAAGCTATTTAAAGAAATAGTCAGTTAAGCTTAACTGACTATTTCTTATTTTTTAAGTACTAATGAGCAACTTAATCTACAATATTTAACTCACTCTTAATTTTTCAAAAATTTTATCCTCAATCTAATTTTACCTGTCTGTTTATAGGAATTAATAAAAGAGAAACGGACATTAAATTAAAATTAGATCCGCTTATTAAGCGCATCAGCCACTAAGTCACAGTAAGAATTAAAACTATCAGACATAATCTTTGTAACTTTTTCTGATTGACCGGTCATTTTATAGTATGCTGTCAAATTAGCATAAGTAAAGAAATCTGTTTCCGGAGTTGAATTAAGAATATATTTTATAATGCATTCAACATTTTCTTGATCATCCATTAAATAATAAATATACATTAACAATGTATAATCATAGACAAATTTAAATCTATTATCCAAATTATTTAAAGATTTTTCCTTAAATTGTAATATATCTTGTAATAATTCTTCTTTTTCAATAGGATTTAACAATTCACGCTTACTGTATAAATCAATCACAACCCTGTCAATAACCCCCATATGATTACTAGCATTCAATACTTGTTTTATATTTTTGACTTTAAGCTCTGCGCCTGAACCAATAATTACCATTAAATGGTATAATTCATGATCGCAAGCAATAGTATTGAGCAATAATTTATTCACTCCTTCAGTATTATTAGTACTTTTATATAGGTTAAACAGAATATATCTAGCTTCTAAAGAATCTTCATTGGAAGTTATTTTATTTTCGTAAAAATTTTTTATTTCTTCTAATTCAGATTTTAAAACATTAGAAAAACCAAATGATAATAATGACAATACTGTAGTCGCATAAGGATCTATTTTAAATAAATTTTGAGGACAGATAGATATAAGACTTTTTAATACATCTGCTTCTTCTTGAGTAAAATGATTGTCTAGTTTATCTAGTACTTGAAGCACCTTCAATATTGATTCCAAAGAATTAGAATTAACTATACTTAAAAATAACTCTTTAAGCCTTGCAGGCATTCTTCTTGATTCTATTTCTTGAATCTTCTTCATGTACTCTTTTAAATCTTGAGTAATTTGAACATCGTCATTAGCTTTCCAATCTATGTTATTAGCAGTAATATAACGAGCACATCTTTCAACTAATGAGATATTACAGGAATTAAACACAGGTATTTTAAATTTTGAATCTTCTACTTCATCTTTTGACATAGCTAATAATGGTTTAGAAAGTAAACCCAAAGACAATATTAATAGCAAACTAAAAACTTTATTTTTTCGACTTATATTTAACATTATAACCTCTATTATTGTTATTTGACAATATTATTATATTAATTAACGTATAACAATATCGCCTAGTTGTCAAATGCGCAAAAATTAAATGTAAAAATAATTATAATGATTAAAAATATTTTAGATTTAGATACAATTTAGAAAAATTTAACAAAATTAAACCCGAGGATAAACTCGGGTTTAAAAAATTATAAAGCAAAAGTTACTTTACAATGAAATTAATAAGCTTATTTTTAACATAAATATGCTTCATAAGCATCTTGTCTTCAAGCCATTTAAAAACTTGCTGATAAGCCAAAGATCTAATTTCATCCTCTTGAGCATTTACATCAACATCAATAGTTCCTCTTAATTTACCATTAACTTGAATTGCTATAGTAAAAGATTCATCTTTGATTAAAGTTTTATCATAAGTAGGCCATGAACAATCTTGCAATTGTTTATTTAATAATTTTTCAATCAATTCTGAAGATATATGAGGAGCTAAAGTTGATAATAAAACTAGTATTTTCTCAGTACTTGAGAATGATAGCACTACATCTTTGTGTTTATTTTGATCAGTTAAATCGTTTAACAATTCCATACAAGAAGATATAGCTGTATTTGGTTTAAAAGCATCAATACGCTCTTGAAAATCTTTAATAAAACTATTAATACGCTTTACTATTTCAATAGCCTCTTGATAATTAATGTCTTTAGAAACTCTATTTTCTTGAGTCATAAATAACCAAAATCTATTTAAAAAGCGCTTTATACCATCAAGTCCAGAATCCTGCCATTGACTATCAAGCTCAGGTGGACCCATAAACAAAATATACATTCTTAATGCATCAGATCCATACTCTTTAACCATTTCATCTGGATTAACAACATTACCTTTTGATTTAGACATTTTTTCTACTTTTTTACTCTTTTCAGAATATTTAGTTACCATACCCTGATTAAATAAATGAGAAAAAGGTTCATCAAAAGTTAAATATCCTAAATCGTATAGAACTTTAGTATAAAATCTAGCATAAAGTAAATGTAATATAGCATGTTCTATGCCGCCGACATATAAATCAACTGGCAACCAATACTTAAGTTCATGTTTATCAAAAGGTTTATCATTTAAATCAGGATTTGGATATCTCAAAAAATACCAAGAAGAACCTGCCCATTGAGGCATAGTATTAGTCTCGCGTTTTGCTCTTGAATGACATTTAGGACATGGTACATTAACCCACTCTTCTATAGCGGCAAGTGGCGATTCTCCCGTACCTGTTGGCTGATAGCTCTCTACCTCTGGTAAAGTTACAGGTAATTGATCTTCAGGCACTCCAACTATACCACATTTAGGACAATGAATTAGAGGTATAGGTTCTCCCCAATATCTTTGACGAGAAAATATCCAATCTCTAAGTTTATAATTTACTTTTCTTTCTGCTTTTTTTGCTTTTACAAGAAAATCGATTATATTTTCTTTTCCAACAGTAAAGGCTTGTGCTCCATCAAAAGCATCACTATTTATTAATATACCATCTTCGGTATACGCTTGAGTTAATTCGGTATTTTTATAACCTTTATACGGTTGTACTACTTGTTTGATAGGCAAATCATACTTTTTGGCAAACTCGAAATCTCTTTCATCATGCGCAGGAACTCCCATTACTACACCAGTACCATAACCTTTTAAAACATAATCAGCAAGGTATATTGGTAATCTATCTTGAGTGATAGGATGCAAAGCATAAGCACCGGTAAAAATTCCAGTTTTTTTGCCTGTTTCCTCTAGCTTTTTTGCTCCAACTAAAGAAGCATATTTATTTTGATAGTCAATGACTTGATCTTTATAATCAGAAGTTACAATTAAAGGCACTAAATCATGGTCTGAAGCTATAGATAAAAAAGTAACACCATAAATAGTATGTGCACAAGTTGTATAAACTGGAAGATCTATAAGTGAACCATCTGGAGCTATTACTTGAAATGTAATTTCAGCTCCTTCACTTTTACCTATCCAATTTCTCTGCATAGTTTTTACTTTTTCAGGCCACTCTAATTTATCAAGTCCTTTAAGTAGCTTTTCAGCATAATCGGTAATTTTCAAAACCCATTGCCTAATCCTTTTTTGCTCAACTGGGGTTGCACAACGGTCACATTCGCCATTGACTACCTCTTCATTTGCAAGACCTGTCAAACACGCAGGACACCAGTTAATTGGCATATCTTGCTCATATGCAAGACCAGCATCAAACATTTTTAAAAATATCCATTGAGTCCATTTATAATAATTAGGATCCGTAGTATTAATTTCTTTTGACCAATCATAAATAACAGCCACTTCTTTTAATTGCTTTTTAAAATTAGCAATATTAGAAGCAGTATTAATAGCAGGATGAATACCTTTTTTTATAGCATCATTTTCAGCAGGAAGACCAAAAGCGTCCCAGCCCATAGGATGTAAAATATTATATCCTTCCAACCATTTTATTCTTGAATAAACATCAGATAAAACATAACCTCTCCAATGGCCTACATGAAGACCAGAACCAGAGGGATAAGGGAACATATCAAGACAGTAAAATTTTTTACCTGATTTATCATTTTTAGTTTGAGCAACTGGCGAATCTTGCCAATTTTTTTGCCATTTCTTCTCTATTTTTTCAAAATCATAACTCATAATATACCTTTAGCAACATATAAACTATATATAAATATATTTTATATCTTTTGCTTAATTAATAAACAAATATTAATATTAATTATAATTTATAATTTTAAAAATTAATAATTTATTCTAATATGATCTTGAGTAATCTTTCTATATAATCGCTGTTTTCTATACTTATAAAGCTCATTAAACAATAAATTTAAGCTATAAGCACCTAAATTTATTCCCTGTTTTATATAGTAACGCTCTTCTTCTACAATTTCCCAACTTTTTGAAACTAAATCAAAAAAGTCTTTAGCATGCTTTTTATCTAATTTTTCATGACAGGTATAGTAACCAAGATGCTCTTGAGAAAGCCAATTATTTTTCAATACATAATCTTCAAGTGTACTTGAAATATATAAAAACATATATTCAATGGTACCTAAAAGAGAAGCTGCCACTAATTTATCATCCAAAGCACAAGTACCCCAAGCAGACATTATAAACATACGCGTTTCAGGCCATAATTGACGTTTTTCTATATCTTGTTTTGACACACCTAAATTATTTAAAAAAGACAAAAAAGTATTTAAATTATCCTTACTAACACCTTGACAATGGTCTTCGTAAAGATTTTCTATTATGTTTAATCTTAAATCTGAATCAGGCAACTTGTTAACCAATTCTAGTAAAAATCTAGGAAAAAATTTAGCAACAGTATAAAATTGTATCTGGGTCTCTATAAAATCTTCTTTATCAAATTTCTTATCTTGCAAAGCCGAAAAATAAGAATTATTCTTAAAATCTAAATCTTCAAGCAGATTGTCAACATAATTAAACAAATTATTATCTAAATTGTTTAGATTGTTCTTTTCCATCTTTTTACTCTTTCACTTAAATATATAAAATTATTATTTACAAACAACTTATCGATTTTTAATCTTTAGCTCAACAATAAACTTATATTTTATGATATTAAAACTTAATAATTAATGTAAATAAGCCTTTATCTTAATGAAATATTGATCAAGTATTATCTTATATAATTTAAATTTTTATTTGAAAAATATATAACAATTTGACACTTTGTCTATTTTTATACAATTATAAATGTTAAAAATATGAAGTATACAATATATCAGTAAAATATAACTTTAAATGATGAATAAAAATGAAAAATATAAAATACATAATATTTATATCAATTTTAAATTTAATTATGAATAACCTACTCGCTATGCAAGAGAAAGAAAATAAAAGGATTAACCAAGACTCCTCTTTCTTTAACATACCTAACGAGGTTCTTATTAATATTTTTGATCAACTTTTAGATAAACAGATTTCGCAGTTAGATCAAGCTCAAGATATTTACCACTTTTATAATGAATCTGATAAAATTTTTAAACAAACATTAGGTCATATTAAATTAACCTGTAGATTATTTAACAAATTGGGACAAGATCCGATTTTAATAAAAATATATAACAAGAAAATTAATAGTAATAATAAACTAAAAGAATTAAAAGATCTGTTTATAGGAAAATATAAAAATTGGACTAAAAATGACCTTAATCAAAAATTAAGCAAACTTAGCTTCAATTCAATGAATATAAAAGGAGCTACTAAATTAATAATTGCAGGAGCTAATATTAATACTCAGGATAATCTTGGCAATACTGCTTTAATAATAGCAGCTCATCATGGACACACAAAAATCATTAGATTATTACTTCAATACACCGGCAAAGATCCTATTGATTTAAATATTCAAATAGCTTTGAAAATAGCAGCAAATCTTAAAAATAAAAAAATATTTAAATTATTACTTGAATACAAGAGCGGTAAGGATCTAATTAATATTAACCTACATGATAGCAAATTTGGCTATGTTGCTTTAATAAAGGCAACTGTTGATGGAGATATAGAAAGCATTAGGGCATTACTTGAATATAATCAGACTAAAAAGCTAAATTTACTAAATGATTTAGGAAGTATAGTTTTAACATTAGCAAAGCGTAATAATCATAAAGAAATCATCAAGCTATTAAATTACTATCTAGAAAAGCAAAAATAATAATTATATTTAATTTGCATCTCAACATATTATTAGATCCCTTTTTATTACAATCGAAGAATAACTGATATACCCTATCTAATTGCATCTTTTTGATAATTATACACTAATAGAAATATAAGCACAATATGTCAAAAAATTTAAAAATATTTTAATGATAACTTCTAATCCTGATTGTCCAAACAAAACAGACATAGTAAAATATTACTTAAATAAAAGAACTGTAAAGATGCTATTGATGTAAATCTTAAAGATAATTTTGACGAAACTGCCTTCATTAAAGCCAAGCTAATAAACAAACAAAAAATAAACTATATTTTTTATTAGACAAATCAATAAAATTGAAAAAGAATCAATTTATGTTAAAATAAGTAAACAACTCTAAAACAAATTAAAAATGAAAAATATAAGAATCAAAATTTTAGCTATATTATGTCTAGTTCTTTTACTTTTAAAAAGCACTTGGTTCAATGAAATCGGTTTTTTTCTAAAAGAAGCTTATAAAAATATAGGAATTACAGGTGCTATAGCACCTATCTCCCATACAACAGCCGATCATATATTAAATAAAATTTTAGAAACAATAAAACAAAATAAACTAGAAAAGATCAAAATATTAGAAGCCGGTCCAGGAACAGGCTCTTTATCCCAATATATTATTTCTAATCTTGAAAAACATAAAGTTAATTTTACTATAGATCTTGTAGAAATTAATAAAGAATTTTCAAAGATATTAGACAAAAAATTTAAAAATAATAGTAAAGTCAAAATATATTACCAAGATATACTACAGTGGCATCCTAAGACTAAATACAACTTTATAATATCTACCATACCATTTAATACTAAATATTTTACAGCCGATATAGTAAAAAATATATTAGAAAAATATCACAGCTTAATAGATTTAGATGGAATTATATTCTGGGTAGAATATGCAGCGTTTGGTAAAATCAGTACTCTATTTTTAAATCAAGAAGAAAAAGAAATATATTTAAAAAAACATATGTTTATAGATGAATTTAAAAGTAAGCATCAAGTAAGTAAAGATTTTATACTTTTTAATCTCCCTCCTCTATATTTATATTATGCAAAATTGGATTCTGTTTTTAATAAAAATCTAAATAAGTCTAAGGTCAATTATGAATCAAGAAAATATAAAAAATAAAATCGAAATTACTAATAAAGTAGACGAACTGATTTTAGTAGTTAAAAGAGAAAAACTTTTCCCTCAAGGTGATTTCTCAGGTTTAAAAAGTATTGATAAAGAAGAAATGGAAAGTTATTTACAAATAATTAGCGATCATAAAGAATTTTTGCCAAGAAGTCTAATGGAAAATGATCCTAATTATAAACAGATTATCCCATACTTAGTATTCAAAAATGAAGATAAATATTTCTTGATGCAGCGACAATCAAAAGCTACAGAACAACGTCTTAAAAACAAGTATTCTTTAGGAATTGGCGGACATATAAGACAAGAAGATATTGTCAGCGCAGATATAATTGACTGGTCTAAAAGAGAATTTGAAGAAGAGGTAGACTTTCAAGGAAATTATAAAGTAAACCTAATTGGCATTTTAAATGATGATTCAAATGCAGTAGGACAAGTACATATCGGATTTGTTTTCTTAATCGAAGGAGATTCAGATTCAATCAAAGTTAAATCTGAACTAAAAAGTGGTGAACTCTTTACATTAGAAGAATGCAATCAATATTATGATCTACTAGAAAGTTGGTCTCAAATAGTAGTTGATTATTTCAAATCTAATTAATATTTTTATTTCATATCTATCCTTTTAAGTATCTAATAGAAAAAACATTTATAATTGCATTGCTTTTAAAAGAAATAATATTTTTAAAAATATTGCAATTATAAATAAATTTGTTTTATTATAGTATTATACACTAAATATCTGACTAATAAAAAAGGAGGAATAGTCTATGAAATACACAAAATATCTACTTTTAGGATTAATGTCTATATCTGGTTTAATTTTTAATAATGCCTATGGTAACATACAAGCATTTAGACAGGCATTTCTTAAAGAAATTGATCTTACAAAAAAATGTAAAAAGGATTGGTTTAATTACAAAAAAGAATCATTTGTTAATTCCATTGATTTAATGGCTAAGCAACATGAAGATAAATATGAACTTGAAAAAAAATATGTTAACAAAATGGCAGAAAAAGCAACCGCTTTTAAATCTGATGAATATGAACAAGACCCTATAGCACACAAAGAACATAAAGCTAAATTCTTAAAAGCTAAATTATGGGATAAGATACACTTAATGGAAAAACATTCCAAACAATGGGAAGAACATTGCAGAAAATTCCGTGACAAGGCAAAAGAATTACAGGAAGAACATAAAGAAAAACTGCAAGAATTAAAAGACTACATCAAAGATAATCTTGAACAAGATAGATATGAAGATGAAGCTGATGAAGAATAAAATTTGATTAAATTTTATTAATAAAAAGAGGAAAAGAAACTTATTTCTTTTCCTCTTTTTTATTTTAAAATATCACAATTGAACTTAATATAAACTATTGCCTATATCTTTTATTCCCATTTTAATGGAATTTGTAAATTTATTAATTATATGGTATTATTAATCTGACAAAATTAATAATATGTTTAACAATCTTAACCTTTTCTTATTTTGGCGATTAAATCGCACTTTTAAGAAGTTGCGTAGGGAGCATTTAAATGTCCAAAGAACGTATAAAACCTCAGCAGTTTAGTAAAGCTCAAGCAATATTTAGCGATGAGGAACTACAACTTAGCCCGGAACAACAAGAAGAACTTTCATCTCTTTATGGAAGAACTCTTGATCAGTTTAAAAAAGGAAACCTCATCACGGGCAAAATTATAAAAGCAAGCCCAGAGGGAGTTCTAGTAGATATTAACTATAAATCAGATGGCCTTATCCCCTTATACGAATTTACAGATCATGAATTAAAAAAATTACAGCCAGGTTCTGAAATTGAAGTTATTCTAGATGAACTAGAAAACAATGAAGGTAATGTATTACTTTCATATGAAAAAGCAAAAGCTATGAAAGCTTGGTCACAAATAATTAAACTTTTTGAGGAAGGTAAGCCAGTAGAAGGCGTAGTTACTCATAAAGTAAAAGGTGGCTTAAGTGTAGATATTGGTGTACCGGCATTCTTACCTGGATCACAAATAGATGTTCAAAGAGTAACCGATTTTGATCAATTTGTAGGTCAAGTAGTTACAGCAAATATCATAAAAGTAAATCAAAAACGTGGTAATGTTATTATCTCAAGAAGAAAATACTTAAACGAACAAAGATCTGAAAGTCGCAAGAAGATTCTTGATTTACTTGAAGTTGGACAAGTTATCCAAGGTGTGGTTAAAAATATCACAAACTATGGTGTCTTTATCGATATAGGTGGTGTTGACGGATTACTTCATATTACCGATATGACTTGGGGCAGAATTGCTCATCCAAGCGAATTAGTAAGAATCGGTGAAACTATAACCGTTAAAGTACTATCCTTTGATAAAGTAAATGAAAAGATCTCTCTAGGATTAAAACAACTTAATGAAAATCCATGGGAAAAAATTCCAGCAGATGTTCAAATTGGTTCTAAAGTTACAGGCACTATTTCAAGTATAACAGACTACGGTCTATTTATAGAAATTCTACCAGGTGTAGAAGGTCTTGTTCATATATCTGAAGTATCTTGGACCGATAGAATAAGTGATTTACATAAAAACTTTAAAGTAGGTCAAAAAGTTGAAGCATTAGTAGTTTCTCTTGATAAAGAAAACCGCAGAATGTCTTTAAGTATTAAACAACTTGAAAAGAATCCTTGGCAAGCAATAAGCGAAAATTACCAAGTTGGACAAAAAATCAAAGGTAAAATCAGCAATATAACTGAATTTGGTTTATTTGTACAATTAGCTCCTGGTGTTGATGGCCTTGTACATATATCAGATCTATCATGGACTGAACATATAGAACATCCATCAGATAAATACAAAAAAGGTGATGAAGTTGAAGCTGTAGTAACAGGTATTAATAAAGAGAATAAGAGAATATCTTTATCTATTAAACATTTATCTGAAAATCCTTGGACAGAAATAGAGAAGAAACATCCAGTAGGTTCTATAGTTGAAGGCCAAGTAGCCAAGATTAATAAATTTGGTGCTTTTGTTAGATTGGCATCAGGAATAGAAGGATTAGTCCATTCTTCTGAAATTGGTTCTAATAACGAAAAATTTGAAGAACTATTAAAATCTGGCCAACCAACTGAATTTAAAGTTGTGAAAGTTAGTGAAGAAGAACATAGACTTGGTTTAAGCTTGAAATCTGATGAGCAAGTAGCACAAGAAAAAGCAAGAGCTAAAAAACAAGCTGCTTCTAAAGATAATAAAGATAGATATTCTAAAAAAGATAATAGAAAATCTGATCAACCTAAATCTCAATTACAACTTGAACTTGAAAAGTTAAGACAAAAAGAAGCACAAAATGATAACGAATGAAACAACATTTGCAATAATAAAGCCTGATGCTGTCCAAGATAATATAGCAGGTTTTATAATTTATCTTATTGAATTAAATAAGTTTAAAATATTAGAACTGAAAAAAGTTCAATTAACAAGAAAAGAAGCGGAAGAATTTTATGATATTCATAAAGACAGACCTTTCTTTAACGAGTTGGTTGAATATATGATTTCTGGACCAGTAATATTAATGGCTTTAGAAAGAGAAAATGCAATTAACGCATGGCGAGAATTGATGGGAGCAACAGATCCTAAGAATGCCGCTATGGGTACAATTAGAAAAATGTTTGGAAAATCAATAGGATCCAATGCAACTCATGGCTCTGATAGCCCTGAAACAGCAAAAAGAGAACTAGGAATATTTTTTCCAAATCTAAAATAAACAAAAAGAAAGAGCGATAAAACGCTCTTTCTTTTTTATTAAGCATATTTATTGGAGTATACTATGATTAAAATAAATAAGATTTTAATATCTTGCTTATTAACTTTAATGCATTTTAGTTTTAACGCTTTAAAGCTAGAAGAAAAAATAGAAGTTAAAAAACCAGAAATTCAATCAACATTAGCAATAATTAAGCCTGATGCGGTTAATAATTTAAATAGTGGCGATATTGTTAGATTAATAGAGCTTAATGGTTTTAATATCAAAGAAATGAAAAAAACCACTATTGAAAAAAAAGATGCAGAAAAATTTTATGCTGTTCATAAAGAAAGACCTTTTTTTAAAGAATTGGTTAATTATATGACTTCAGGACCTATTATTGTTATGGTTCTTGAAAAAACTAATGCTATAGCTTCCTGGCGTGAGTTAATGGGCACCACTAATCCCGATACTGCTAATATGGGTACAATTAGAAAGATGTTCGGTCAATCAGTTCAATTAAATGCTGTTCACGGCTCTGATAGCCCTCAAGCTGCTCAAGAAGAAATTAAATTTTTCTTTAAGTAATAATAGAAGAGCACTGTATATAACAGTGCTCATATTAATTAATCTCATCTGTTATAAATTCAAGTTCAGTCTTATCTTTACTATTAATAAAATTCAGACCAATGAGTATTATCTTCTTATTTTTATCTAAAAACCTTTGATAATATTTTTTATCTTTGATTTGTTGAAGAGCAATTTGAGCTGATTTATTTAATTTAAATTCAAAGATATAAATATATTCTTTTGTCTCTAAAACTAAATCAATTCTTCCATTATTGGTCAAGATCTCTGATTGAGATTCTAAAGATAATAAACTAAATAAGAATTGTAATAGTGCATGGTAATAACTTTCTTTTTCATCCGATATTATTATGTATTGGAATACTTGCAAATAGTATTTCTATCTTATAACAGAATTGAGCTATATCGTTATTTTATAGAGCTTTTATTAATTGAGAGCTTAATAGACTTATGATAAAGCTTTAACTAAAAAATTAGTAAATGAATATTCTACTTCATAATTAGGAAAGTTTAATTTAACTTTATGAGTTGTTTGATTATAATCAGAAATAGTTAAGTAGCCGGTTTGAAATAATAGTGTTACAAGTTCTATATCTTCTATATCAAAGCTATCTAGGTTATTTAGGTTGAGTTCAACTTGATCTAAAGTTTCTAAAGAGTAATATTGATTTGAAACCAAGTGGATCAAAGTTTTTCAGCTTCTTCTATATTGTTAAGATGATCAAGTATAGGCTTATCATATTCGTCTATTAATATTACTACTTTATTTATTTTAGATAGATTTGCTATCAAATGATATAATGTACTTTCAGGGCTTTGGTTTTTATCTAAATTTATAGAATAATTTCAGGATACTCTTGCCAGTCATAATCACTTGAATATATCCATAAATCTTTAAAAAGCTCTTTGTTGCCTAAAAATAGCTCTTTTAAAGTTGAGACTAAAAGTGATTTACCAAAGCAACGAGGACGTGATAGAAAATAATACTGGGTACTTTCTTTAAATAATCTGTAAATATATTGGGTTTTATCTATATATAAGTAATTATTTTGAATCATCTTATTAAAATCACTTATATAAATTGGCAATTTCTTTAATATCATAAAGTTCTCAAAATAATTAACATAGGTAATAATTATATTAATATATTAACAAAAATATTGGATTACTTTAATACTTCATAATATTTAAAATTTATTGAAATTTAAAAGCCGATTAAAAATCGGCTTTTAAATAAATTATTGATCTTTATTGTTCTTAATAAGCTGTTTTGAAAGCTCATCTAATAAACCATTTACGAACTTATAAGCATCGCGCTCGGCAAAACACTTGGCTAACTCTACTGATTCATTAATTATTATTGCTGAATCTATATCAGAGTTAAGCAACTCCCAAGCACCTATTCTTAATATCAAACGAGTTATAGTTCCTAATCTTTCAGGTCGCCAACTTGTAGAAATCAAAGGTAATAGTTGTTGATCTATAATATCTTTATCTTTAATTATTTGTTCTGCTTTTTTAAACACATCGCTGTCTAATTTAATTATTATGCCAAAATTATTAGAAAAGCTTTCTACTATTTTTTCTAACGAAACATCATAATTATGCGAATCAACTGCATATAGAAGATGAAAAATTAAAGATCTTTGATCTTTTTTCTCTAAATTGTCAGAAAAAATACTATCATTATTGTAATTAGAATTAGACTCAGTCATAAAAGTAACTTATTTCTTTATACGTTCAATATATTTACCATCTCTTGTATCTACTTTAATTATATCGCCTTCTTCAACGAATAAAGGTACATGTAGAACATGACCTGTTTCTAAAGTAGCAGGCTTAGAACCACCTTGAGCTGTATCTCCTTTTACTCCTGGAGGAGTTTCAACTACTTTGAGTTCCATAAATAACGGTGGATTTACCGATATAGGCTTATCATTAAAGTAAAGTACACTAAATACTGTTTGTTCTTTTAAATAAGGAAGAACCTCTTCAACTTGACTTTTATTTAAAGAAACTTGATCGAAAGTCTCTTGATCAAGAAACTCATAATTACCATCTTGTTCATATATAAATAACATATCTCTATATTCAAGATCAGGAGTTGGCAACTTTTCTTCAGATCTAAAAGTTTCTTCATGAAGAAGACCACTAATTAAATTTTTCATCTTTGTACGCATAAAAGCACCACCTTTACCAGGCTTTACATGTTGATAATCAATAACAACATAAGGCTCATTTCGCCACAATAATTTAGTGCCTTTGCGTAAATCTCCAGCTAATACCACTTTACATCCTTTGAGCTTTTAAAAACATTTAGATTTTTTATTATTAAATAATAATTTTATTATAAAATAATAAACAAAAAAAAACAATCCTAGAGAAATAATAAATACCAAAAAAATAAAAATAGATAAACTCGTATTATTTTAATATAATAGTTATTAATATGACAAAAATATAAAATATTGAAAATAAATCATTGAAATGAATAATCTAAAAAACTTTGATTTTGAAATAGATCAATTAATCAATTCAGAAAAAACAAGACAATTAACAGGCATAAATCTTATTGCCTCTGAAAACTATGTATCTCCAGCGATTCTTGAAGCCACAGGATCTATATTAACCAATAAGTATGCTGAAGGTTATCCAAAGAAAAGATATTATGCTGGTTGTGAATTTATAGATCAAATAGAAGAACTAGCAATCAAAAGGTGCAAGGAACTTTTTAAAGCAGAGCACGTAAACGTTCAACCTCACTCAGGCTCTCAAGCAAATATGGCAGTTTATAATGCCATTTTAAATCCTGGTGATACTATTATGGGCATGAGTTTATCATCAGGTGGACACTTAACTCACGGTCATTCTGTTAATTTCTCAGGCTCTATTTATAAAACAGTACAATATGATGTAAACAGTAATACTCATCAACTTGATTATGACAATATAGAAAAATTAGCACAAATTTATAAACCAAAGCTTATTATCGCAGGCGCTTCTGCTTATTCTAGATTTATCGATTTTGAAAGATTTTCAAAAATAGCAAAATCAATAGATGCCTATCTAATGGCAGATATAGCACATATTGCTGGTTTAATAGCAGCTCAATTACATTCAAGCCCTATAGAATTTGCTGATTTTGTTACTAGCACTACACACAAGACTTTAAGAGGTCCTCGAGGAGGATTAATAATGTGTAAAGAAAAGTATAAAACTGAAATAGATAGAGCAATTATGCCAGGCACTCAAGGTGGTCCTTTTATGCATATTATAGCAGCAAAAGCAGTAGCATTTAAAGAAGCATTACAACCAGATTTTAGAATCTATCAACAACAAGTAATAAAAAATGCACAAACCATGGTTAAAAGATTCCAAGAATTAGGCTATAAAATAGTAACTGATGGAACCGATAATCATCTTTTTATCATAGATTTAAGAAACAAAAACATAACTGGTAAAAAAGCTCAAGAATTACTTGATAAAGCTAATATATTTGTCAGTAGAAGTGCAATTCCTTTTGATGATGAAAAACCATGGATAACAAGCGGTATAAGAATAGGAACTCCAGCTATAACTACTAAAGGTTTTAAAGAAAAAGACGTTGAAATAATCGCTGACTTAATCGATCAAGTGCTTAAAAATCAAGAAGACTCTATAGAATATATTAAAGATAAAATTAAAAAACTTTAATTTTTAAAAAGACTTGGTAAAAACCAAGTCTTTTTAATGCTCTTTACTTACTCAATAGATTTACTATTTCAATATATCCCTTTCCTATTGCAATATCTAAAGCAATTTGATCGTTTTTACACTTAAAATTAAACTTGCAACATCTTACAGATGTACATATATTCTCATTGAAAGGTATACATTAATGCAGTGTTGCCAAAGTAATCCTATAAATTAACATCAGATCCTTTAACTAAAATAGATATAGTTTGTTTTTCTTAACTTAAAATCAACAATTTGGCATAATTTGATAAAATTGAGAAAAAAATGTCTAAAATGATATTAGGCATATTTTAGTAGTTTCCAATGTTAAATGAAATATGCCATATCAACTGAAATTCAATAGTCTTTAATAACAAAAATCAAGATTCATCTAATAATAAAAGATTTAGAATTTTACCTCTAGATATTTTTCTTATTACAAAATTTATAGAGTCTAGGATCATTACTATTTTATGACTATTAGTGTATAATTATTAAAAATCGCAATATTTAAATATAAATTACTAAAGGTAAAAATGAATAAATTGAAATGTCTATATACAATATTATTATTAGTTCTATTTTTTAATAGTAGTATTATCTCTATGGATCAACCAGATTATATGGAAGTTGAGCAGGCTACTAAATTACCAAATGAGATATGGAGTATTATTTTACGAAAATTGATAAAAGATTATTTCCCTAATATTCAATGGAATAATATAGAAGATTTTAATCAAAAATTTGAAAAAACGTTTAAGGAAAATAAAGAATTTAATAAAAAATTAGTTCAATTAAAGTTTGTCAATAGAGATTTTGCTCAGTTAATTGAATCGCAAGATTTTAAAAATAAAATAAGAAAAAGACTTTATCAAAGAATAATTAATTCTCAATTAATAAATATTTTGAACAATGTAACCAATAAAGACATGCAAAAAGTAGTTAATTTAGTACTTGATGGTGCGGATGTTAATGCTAAAAATAGATTTGGTAATACAGCTTTAATATTGGCTTCTTATTATGGTCATAAAGAGATAGTTCAAATGCTAATTGAAGCTGGCGCTAATGTTAATGCTACAGATAATTTTGGAAGTACTCCTTTAATGTCTGCTGCTGTAAGCAGATGTAAAGAGATAGTAAAATTGCTAATTAAAGCAGGTGCTGATGTTAATGCTACAGATAGCTTTGGCAATCAAGCTTTAAGTATTGCAAAAAGACATGGCCATAAAGATATAGTAGCAATATTAATTAAAGCAGGTACTGATATTAATTCTAAAGATCCTTTTACTGGACAAACAGCTTTAATCTGGGCATCCAGAAATGGCCATGAAGAAATAGTTCGGATGCTAATTAAAGCTGGCGCTGATGTTAATGCTACAGATAAATTTGGCAATACAGCTTTAATCTGGTCATCTATGAAGGAACATAAAGAGATAGTTCAAATGCTAATTCAAGCAAGTGCTATGATTAAATAGCTTTTAATAACAAAAATCAAAATTTATAGAGTCTGGAATCATTGCATCTTTTTATGACTATTAACGTATAATTAGTAAAATACAATAGGTTTCTTTCAAAACAGATTATACTCATAATTATAAACAGCAATTAAATTAATTTGAATCGCTTAATTGAACCTATTACATTCTTGCTTAATGCTCTTTGACTTGAGAGTTTTCTTTATAACTACTTACAAAGATTAGTCAAAAGGATATTTATGTTTCAATATAATTAATATTAATCAGGTTAATCTATTAAAATTAGCCTATTAATTAGATTTGAGATTTCTTGAATAGGGTTTCTTTTTTCAAACACCTTGATTCTATTAACTACTTCTGAGTTATATTTTTTATCAAGTATTTTAGGCAAAAATATTTTTAGATCTGATAAACAAGAAATTACAAATCCAAAATTATGTTTTTCTATAAAATCTATATTTAACTTTTCCCAAAATACTGGGGAACATGTGTAATCTACTATAATTGGTTTATTTAAATATAAAGCCTCAGAGATACTTGTAGGTCCTGGTTTTGTTATAATACAATCAGAAACAGCCATTAAATCTGATATACGGTCTGTAAAGCCTATAATAGATATAGTTAAATTTTCAGATAAATTAACTTTTTTAAGCTTATCTTTTAAATTATCATCTCTTCCTGTACAAATAATTATATGAGCATCTAAATTAAGCTTGGAAATTTCTTTTAAATAATTAATAGAAGCACAGGAGCCTGTTGCGCCCATTAAAATCATAATTATTTGTTTATTAAATGGTAGACTAAATTCTTTTT
The DNA here is from genome assembly GCF_000513475.1 of Candidatus Babela massiliensis. Classification (GTDB taxonomy): domain Bacteria; phylum Babelota; class Babeliae; order Babelales; family Babelaceae; genus Babela; species Babela massiliensis. The sequence continues at coordinate 858,304 of NC_023003.1, read as the reverse complement.
TTATTAAGTTTATATCTTTAACCTCAAAGAAATCTTTTCTTATAGGAAAACCAACTACTTTTAATTGATTACTATTTAAGTTTAAATTTTTGAGCTTATCTTTGATTAAATCGTCATCAAAAACTATGGTATAGAAAAATTTGTCATAATTAATATTATTGAAATTTCGCACATAATTAATGGTATCTAAATCAACTGTTACAAGTATTAGTGGAATATTAAGTTCTTTAGAAACATTTAACAGTTGCTGGTTAAAAAGAGGAATAACGGAAATAATAATATCTGGATTTTCCTTAAAAAAATACTGCTTGATCAAATTCTCTATAGATTTAGAAAAAGAGCTTATATACCAATTTGATTTAGAGGCAACTATATTGATAAAAAAAGTTAATCTTTCTTTTAAAAAATAGTTATATAAATCTTCATAACTGTACTTACCAAAAGTTAAATCTTGAAAAGCATCTATAGGGCTTAAAACTTCTTCTAATAATTTTACTGTTTTTATATCAAATCGATCTTTAAAATAAGATTCAAGAGCATTAGAGGCTGAAATATGTCCTCCTCCTCCACGACTAGTTACTATTAAAATTTTTTTTCTAGATAAAGTATTTTTTGCTTCTGGGACAAATACAAAAGACACTAAAAAGATCAATAAAAAAGATATAAAGTACAAAAATAACTTCTTCATTAAATTAAATAACTATAACTACTCATTTTATAAAATATATCCTTTTAAGAGTATATAAATATTTATTTAAAGACAATATTTTAATAAAAACTATACTAATATACCTTTTACTAAATTGGTAATTTTATCTTGAAAGGACAACTTTCCACTAAAAGAATTTATATTCTGGCTAATTTCTTGTCTATAGTCAAAGTTACTTAATAACTTATCTAAAGTCGAATGTAAGTTTCTCATATTAGTCAGTATTTCTCCTAACTTATACTTTTTGACAAAATCTACATTCATATTTTCCCATCTTATAATGTCATTAGTTTTATCGATTATCATAGGCAGTTTCGAAGCTATAGCCTCACATATAGACCCAGGACCAGATTTAGTAATTAGTACATCAGATATTGCCATAAGATCTGATATTCTATTAGTATAGCCTATTATTGATAAGGTAATATGAGGAGGTAATTTAATTTTGTTTATACTAGCTCTTAAAGATTCTTCACGACCTATACACGCTATAATATGTATTGGATACTTATATCTTGATAAAGATTTTACATATTTATAACAAGCATAAGAGCCTGCTCCTCCCATTAATACCATAACTTTCTTTTTATCTTCAGGAATATCAAAATCTTTATAAATGGGTTCTTTGTCTTTATTTTTATAGAAAAATTCAGGCCGTAATGGAAATCCTGAGAAAACTATTTGATTGCTTGGAATATTGGCTGCTTCTATCTTTTCAATAATATCGCTATCATCAAAAGATAAAGTATAATAAAACTTTTTATAATTTACTTTGGTTATTCCATTAATATAATTAACAGTATCAAGATCGTTAGTAATAATCAAAAAAGGAATATCTAATTTTTCCGCTGCTGATAAAATGACATTATTAACCATAGGTATAACAGACACTATTAAGTCTGGTTTTATATCTAATTTATTAATATACTCATAAAGTAATTTTTCCATTGAATTTTGCCGTGTTCTTAATCCCCAAGCTCCAACTCTTGAAAAAATATTCAATAATTTAATAAAATTGTATCTTAAACAAAGGTTATAAAAATCTTCACTTGAAAGTTTTCCAAGAGTCAACGTACGAACTATATCTAAAGAAGTCATCACATCTTCAAAAAAATTTACAATTTTAATATCGTAAAAATTACTTAAGTATCCTTTAAGAGCATTGGCAACAGCTATATGCCCTCCTCCACCTTTACTTGTGAATATTAAAATATTTTTTTTAGGCTTAACTAAAGGTCTAACCTTTAAAAAAGATCTTTTGATTCGAATTTTTCTTAACTTAAGCTGATTTAGATTAAGGGAAATAATAGGCGCATTTACAAATTTATTATGATTAATATATGTAAAAACATTTTTTCTCTTTCTTTTAATAGATTTAACTTTACGGTTCACCGCTGATAAAAAATTAACACTAATTAAAAATATTAAAAAAACAATTTTTTTCATAAATTATTATAATAAAATAGCCTTTAGATTTTTTAAATTAAATCAATAAAATTTAATTTTTTTCCTAAGTATAAATTATAAAAAAAAAAAGTAAAAAATAGCTATCTATTAAAAATTGCAACTTCTTTGTATTCTTCTAAATCTTCAATATTTTTTTCAATACATTTACCATCTATATTTTTTAACCATATAGAATTGTTTAAACTTCTAGTGGCTAAATTAAAATTCAACTTAAGGCCTTTAAAATTATAATTTTTTAATTTTTCAATCTGATTCATAATTTTTTCACCAGTTATTGGCAAATCTATTTTAGAAACTTGATCAAAAAATATACTCGCTGCTATATAGGCCTCTAAAGAAAATGCATTAGGTTCATATCCATAATAACTTAATTTCTTTCTATATTCTTTAACTATTTCAAGATCACTTGATTCAGGACAGGGAACAAGCTGAGATAATAATAAATTAACTCCCATATTTTTAAGAACATTTCTGGTTACATCATCAGCAATAGCAGATACCCCAAAAACCGTCTTATTTGCTAAAAATTCTACTCCTAATTCTCTAATAATCTCTACAGCTGTAGGACCTAACACAAACAAGCCAATAGTATCAGGATTAGCTTGCTTAATTTTAATAGCCGCTTCTTTAAGATTAGATGTACCTGTTCTATATAATACTTCTGTCCAATTTTTTATACTATTTTTATCAAGGATAGATTTTGCTCCTTGTAAAACATCTAAACCAAAAGCATCATCTTGATAAAAAAACAAAAAATTAGCATTTGAATGATGCTTAAGCACATGATCAACAAGAACCTTGCCTTCATCTATAAAACTAGCTCTGAAATTAATTACGTTCTTCAATTTAGTATCTCTTAAAAAACTAGAGCCACTTTTAGAAAAAAATATAAACATGTTATTATCATTAATAAAATTCAATACATGTAAAATATTAGTACTGCCTTCAGGAAATAAAAGCAAATTAGTTTCATACTTATAAAAAATATCTCTTATATTCTTTTCAAATAAGTATGGTATATATTTATCATCAAGAAATACCAGTTCTATAAAGTTACCATTAATACCACCCAAATGATTAAGATCAGAAATAGACAACGATAAACCTTGGCAAATAGGAACTCCTACTCCCTTGGCGGTTCGAGTAAGAGCTGCTGATGATCCTAAAATAATTTTACCTTTAGGTTGCTCTATATGTACAACCCTTTTTAGGTCTTCTTTTAATATTAAATTATTAGCACCAATCAATTGTTCAATATGCTCTAATCTAGTAACTGCAACATCAAAATTATCTATAAGAGCCATTACTGAACTGTATATATCTTCTTGATTTTCAAAATTCTGATTTAAAAGTTTATCTATAAGGCTATTATCAAAATTCAGATCCTTTATAACTTTATTTTTAACTTCTATATTTTTAAGATCAGCTTCCAATTTAGATTCTAAGTAATTTAACCGGTCTTGAACAAAATCTACTTTTTTATCTATAAAATTCAATCTCTTAATCAATTGCTGTTTATCAAGCAAATGAAAATTTTTAGAATAATAAGGCAGCCGTTCTAAAGCACTTTGACCCTTTGCAAGTAATTCTCCATTAATTAGGTTATATATAGCACTCAACTCAAAATTATTAGATTCTGAAGAAAAATATAAAGATATACTAGTATCTTTTATAGAAGAACCAAAATTTAAAGTTACAAAAGAGTCATAAGAAAATTTATAATTCATACGATAAAATTGAATAGGAGAAGATTTAGTGGACCACACTATAGTATTATTTATATTTGCAAGTCTATACAATCCTTCAGCACAAGAAAAATTAGGTACCTTATTTGTTAAATTAATATCATGAAAATTATAAGTCAACTGCCCTTGTATATAAGCTTTAGCCAAATAAGAATTCATGTTCCCTCTTGATTGAGCTTCTGAATCAATAACAACAAGATCATCAATATAATCGGTTATCTTATCAAGACCAAAATAGGATATCTTAATTATATCTTTAACATCATTTTTCAAATTAACTAATAATCCTATTGGTAAAGTATTAAAAAAACAGTTGATATCAATATAAGTTATATCACTAGTTAAAATTTTAATCTGTTTTTCTAAACTCATTTCGGGCCATACATGAATTTCTTCTTGATGGCCCCTTATATAAAATATTTTATCAGGATTAACTTCAATTAATTTTAAAATTAATGTCAAAGTTTCAATAGGATAAGGCCCTCGGCCAATAACATTACCATTAAATACTAAATAAGTATCAGGTACAATTAACTTAAACTCATTATCTATTATATGTCTATCAAGCAAATAAGTTAAATCTCTAACAAAAGAATGGAACCCTGCCTCAAGATCTCCCCATAATATAATTTGACTATTTTCATCTACCTCTAATAAATTATAAAAATCTTTATCTGTATGCTTTTTTAATCTATTAGAGCAAATTTGAGTCACACGCTTTAAAATAGAAGCAAAATCAGAATAATTCCAAATAGGCTTGCTTTCAAAACCAAGTTTAATTAAAAATTTTTTCCATCTTGATTGAACTAGAGATCTATAAAAAGTAGAAAAATCTCCTTCTTCAACTTTACTATCAAATTTAGGAAACTCGGGATAATATAAACTATATTCTCTTGCCTGATCTAAATTAACAAAGGAAAATAGCCTATTGAAAAAGCTAAAAACTATAATTAACAATTTTAGATTATTTAATTTCATTCAAATGCTCCCTATTATTAATAGGTAAAGATGTAACTTGAGAGTTAAAAAGAAAGTTGTTTAACCTATTTTCAAAACTATAAAGCCTTTGAGAAATATTCTTAACTTTTATCATAATATTTTTAATCAAATTTTGTAGCTCTTCAATATCTTTTTTATCAAGATGATTTTTACTTGTAGAAGAATCGAAAAACAAGTTATCTTTAGAATTAATTTTTTCTGTAGTTAATAATTTATAAGCTCTTTTTTGAGAAAAATTATATATATCCTTTATATCTCTATTATATAAAGAAATTGTAGTTTCTGCCAAAGAAGAATATATATCTACTACACAAAATGCATCGTAATTTGCATTAAAATACTCTTGATAAAAATTATTGGGAGAAGAAAATAAGTTCCAAACGATAGCTCCTTTTTCTGACATAAAAGTAGAAAGCCCTTCTATTGATTGAAAATTTCTTAAAATATCTTGGCTCTTAATTAAAACTTTAACATCAATTAAATTATTAGCATAAACATTACTATTTAGATTACAAATATTATAAGTACTGAATTTACTTATATTAGCAGTCTGTGAGCTATGTAATTTTAAACTTTTTAAAATACCTATATAATTCTTTTCTTTAATCTTACGATAATTAAAATCAAAATTAGAAAAACGAATGATACCTTCATCTGGATTATTTGCCAAATATAAAGCATAAGGCAAAGTATTGAAAAAGGAATGAATCTCATTTTCTAAAAACAATGATTTTTTATCTTGAATCACTTGTATTTTAAGCTCTTTTTTAATGCCAGTATTAAGCCAATTATAGTTTACTTCTGATTTACCCTTTAGATAAAATACTAAATGTAGATTTTCTTGCATTAATTTTAAGATAACCGTAAGTGTTTCAAGAATATTTTCAGAACCATTAATAATATTTCCTAAAAAAACAAAAAACGTATCCGGTCTTCTTATTCTAAAATTATTATCGATAATTCCTCTTTCAAACAAAAATTTTAAATCCTTAATTAAAGAATCAAAAGAAGAATTGATATCGCCAAATACAATAAATTTAGAGCCAGGCATTGGGGTATATTTAAATACCAAATCTGAAACATAACCTTTTAATTGTCTTGAAACAAGTACGGATTGCAAAAGGTCTTTAAAAATATCAATAGACCATAAAGGCTTCTTCCTTTTTAATAATTTATTAAAAAGTTTCTCATTGGTTTTACACTCAGCATATAGTACTGCGTCTGATAAAGTATCAAAACCAATACATCTTAAAGTAAATAAACTTAAAAATAATAATTTAAACACTATATTCATCTAATTACTTTCTATTGAAATTTCATTTTTTAGATACTCCAAAACTTAAAAAGATATATAAAAGTAAAAACTATAATAAGATGCATTAAAAGAGAAATAGCTGCTTTCTGTTTTGCCGTCAAATCAAACGCCTGAGAATTACATAGAAAAACAAATATAACAATTGCTAAAAAAACAAAATAAATAATGTCAGAAAACATAAAATAACCAACATTAGGAGATAAATTATTAATAACATAACGATAAGAAAGCATTCCTGTTACACTTCCTGTTGAAAGACCAATTATAGACCCAAAGTAAGTCTTAGGTTCCATAGCAAAAGAAAAAATAGACATAAAAAACAATAAAAATAATGGTAAAAATATGCTTATCATTTCACGCATACTATTTTTTAAATATTCAATAGTAAAACCTACACGAGGATGTCTAATAATAGAACTTGGTTTAAATCTCTGTAATTGAGCACTATAGTATCCTGCTAATATATCTTTATTGTATTCTTTCCATCCAGCAACATACATATCAGGATTAATAATAAATCTAGCAATTGAGGGCTTAAACATAATCTCTTGAAAATAAAGAAAATCATTGTCTAATATGATGTTTATTCGATGATTATTAAAAGGAAACATTTTATAATTCAAATCAGTCTTAAATTCCACTTTTATGTCATATCTGACAAATATTAAACCATTTTTTAGGGTAATGTTTGGATCAGATTTATATAAGATTTTACCTTTGCGAAATGAAAATTGATTTAACGTTTCTAAAGTTAAAATAGTTGGATCAAACTCAAAAAATATCAATCCATCAAATATAAAATCATTACGAACAAAATCAAATTTAGGAAAATCATAAATAAATAACCCAACTTTAACACTATTAGGCATCTGACTAATATGACCTACTTTCGGATTAAAAGACTTAACTTCGGGTAAAGAGTCAAGAGAATTAAATTCAAAAAGTGGCTTATACGACAAATATCCTACTATTGCTAAAGTTATTGTCATTAAAATTAGCTGAAAAATAATAGTCGTAGATTTTTTATCAATATCTATAGCTACGGCTTTAATAAATTTTTTAGAAATTATACTCATTTTTATAGTTAGTTAACAACTTCAATTAAAGGCTTAGAGAACATAATAAACCTCAGAGTTTATAAATGCAATAAATTAATAAGATATTGATGCCATAAATTTTTAAATATATTTAAAATATGTTATTATTAAAATAAAATTTAAAGTTATATCGATATTTATTATAATAGAAAGCATATTATGAATTCATTTGAGATAAGAAAAAAATTTTTCGATTTTTTTGAACAAAATAATCATACTTATGTTAAAAGTTCTTCATTAATTCCTGCTCAAGATCCCACTTTATTATTTACAAATGCAGGAATGAATCAATTTAAAGATTTATTTTTATCAAAAGAGAAAAGAAGTTATACAAGAGCTGTAAGTATACAAAAATGTATACGAGCAGGTGGAAAGCACAATGATCTTGAAAATGTCGGATTCACTAAAAGACATTTAACTTTTTTTGAAATGATGGGTAATTTTTCTTTTAGCGATTACTTTAAAAAGGAAGCAATAAATTATGCTTGGGATTTTTTAACAAAATGGTTAAATTTACCTACAGAAAAGCTTTATGCAAGCGTATATCATAAAGATGATGAATCATATGAAATTTGGAATAAATCAATAGGGTTACCCGATAATAGAATATACCGATTAGGTGAAGCTGATAATTTTTGGCAAATGGGTGATACCGGTCCTTGCGGACCATGCAGTGAAATTTACATCGATAGAGGTAATAATTTCGGTTGCCAAGAAAGTAATTGTGCTCCAGGATGTAATTGTGATAGATTTTTAGAAATCTGGAATCTAGTATTTATGCAATATGATAGACAAGTTGATGGCGAACTTAAACCATTAAAATCTACTGGCGTTGATACCGGTATGGGCCTTGAAAGATTATGTTCAATTATACAAAATAAAGACTCTGTTTATGAAACCGATCTTTTTATGCCAATAATAAACAAAATAGAAGAATTAACTAATGTTGAGTACAATACCTCTTCAGATAATATAAAAGCAGCCTTTAGAGTACTTGTCGATCATTTAAGATCAACTTCTTTTGCAATTGCTGATGGCGCCATACCTTCCAATGAAGGCCGGGGTTATGTTTTAAGAAAAATTATCAGACGAGCAGCTTTATTTGCTCAAAAATTAAATTCAGAAAATATCTTTGTTGAGTTGGTTCCAACACTTGTTAAACACATGTCATCTATCTATCCTGAACTTGAGACCAATAAAAATTTAATTATTAGAACTTTAAATAGTGAAGTAGATAAATTCTCAAATAATTTGATTCAAGGACAAACTATATTAAATAAATATATTTCAGATAAATTAAATAATAACCAAGAAAAAGTAATATCAGGCGATAAAGCATTTAAATTATATGATACATACGGATTTCCTCTTGAATTAACCAAAGTTATTGCACAAGATCAAGGTTTTTCAGTTGATGAAGAAGGCTTTGAAAAATATATGGAAGAACAAAGAATGAGATCCGGCAAAAAAACTGAACAATGCTCTTTAGATCAAGAACTATATACTCAATTTACTGGTTATGAAGAACATATAACAACTAGCAATATTATCTCAATAGTGGTAGAAAACTCTGAAAATATATTAAAAGAAACTAATGAAGTTAAAGCAAAGACTAAATGTTATATAATAACTGACAGATCTCCATTTTATGTAGAATGCGGAGGGCAAGTAAGCGATCAAGGTTTTATAGAAATAGCAGGACAAGATACCCCATTGCTTGCTCTTAAAAAATTTGGTAATGCTATTGCCGCATTAATAGAAACTCCTGTTAATTTAAAAGTAGGTGAAGTAGTAACATTAAAAATAGATTCTCCAAGTAGAATCAATACAATGAAAAATCATACCGCAACTCACTTATTGCAAGCAGCCTTAATAGAAATTTTAGGAAATCAAGTAAAACAAGCTGGGTCTGTAGTTGAACCTGATTATTTAAGATTTGATTTCACTTATCATGAAAATCTCACTCAAGATCAAATTAAACAAGTAGAAGATCTTGTTAATAAAAAAATAATGGAAAATATCCCTCTTTTTATTAAACATAGTACTTTAAAAGAAGCAGTTAGTAGTGGCACTATTGCATTTTTTGGAGAAAAATATAATCCAGAAGCTGTAAGAGTAATTGAAATTCCTGGTTTTTCTAAAGAATTATGTGGTGGAACACATGTAAAAGCAACAGGTGATATTGGGGTGTTTAAAATAACACAAATATCTTCTTTAGCATCAGGGGTTAAAAGAATAGTAGCATTAACTGGACCAAAAGCTCTTGAACTATTTCAAGATAATTTTAATACAGTAAAAACTTTAAGCCAAGAATTTAAAGTCCCTCAAGATCAAGTATTAAATGCTATTGAAAAACAAAAAGAACAAGTGAAACTATTAAATCAAGAAATTAAAGATCTAAAAACTAAATTCTATAAATCAGAAATCAAAAAATGGTCAGAAAAAACAGAAAATATTAACTCTATACCATTTTTATATTTAACATTAACAAATTTAGATAATAACGATCTTAAAAATATCGCAACTGAATTAATAAAGTTAAAACCTGGTTTTTATTTTTTAAACAGCAAAAACAATGATAAAAACCTATTTTTAGGTATGATTTCAGATCAATTTAAATCTAAAATTAATTTAAAAAATCTAGCAAATTGGTTAAAAAATAAAAATATTTTTGGTGGCGCTAAAGATACATTAATCCAAGGTGGTTCTACAGAAAAAATAGATCCTAGCTTTGTCAATGAACTTAAGAATTGGATCGATGTTAATCTAGAATAAAAAAAACTAAGCTCGCTTTAAAAGCGAGCTTTTATCAATAATTAAAATAAATATTAAAAATTTAGCATACAAGACTGCAATGCATATTTTATAGAATTTTCTTTTAAATTGACTTCTTTATTAAGAAGCAGTTCTTCTATAAATTTATCTATCCCATTTCCTCTTTTTTTATACAATATAGTATAAATACTTTCCCCTTTATTATTTTTTTCTAAAAGGTTTGCATTAGAATTGATAAGACATTTTATTATATTTAGGTTATCATTTTGTGCCGCTCGAATTAAAGCAGTATTGCCATCTTTATCTTGAACATTAACATCAGCACCGGAATCAATAAGCATCTGTACTATTTCTTTATGACCATTTTGAGTAGCCTCTAATAAAGCCGAATTGCCAGACTTATTTTTAGCATTAACATTAGTACCCGATTGAATAAGTATTTTTACTATATCCTTGCGACCATATCGAGAGGCCATGATTAGAGCAGCTTGTTTAACATTACAATCATTTCCTAAATAATGAATCAATAACTCTACAATCTCTATTTTACCATGCAAAACTGCATAATCTAGAGGAGTAAAATTAAGAACTAAAGGACTTACAATATCTACATCTTGAGTTTTTAATAAAGCTCTCACTACGTTTACTTGACCATCTAAAATTGCATAAAATAAGGCTGTAAATCCATATTCATCTTGAATATTAACAACTCCTGCCGAATCTATCTTTTTCAAAATATTAGAAAGAGCATTAAAACAATCTGGTTTAGATGAAGTTTTTTTATCAAGCAAGTCTATTAAGTTAGAATGAGTTTTATATTTTGCAGCATAAGAATATAAGGTTCCTGTTCCAAATAACATCGAACCTACAACCATAAAACGCTTCTTATTTGTAGTTAAAAATTTACTTTGCCCATCTAAAATTAAATTTAAGTTAGTACTAGTAGGCATATTTACTCGTTTTGTAAAGCGCGGAATATAAAATGATCTTAATTTTTTAGTCCTAGACATACAATTTGTAGAAAAAGATACAAAAAATATAGAAATCAATAATATATTAAATTTTTTTAACATTTAAACCTTCTTAAAGCTACCACTTGTTTAAAAATTTTCACAGCTATATACAACTTTTAATTAATTGAAATTAGTATTGTAAGTATAATAGACTAAATCTAAAAATATAAATTTCCCTATATTTAGATTTTAATTAACATATCATTATAATGAGAAATAATAAAATATAATTATACTTTATTATTAAAAAATTGATTTAGGGTTAAGACAATGGACTCATTTATTAAATAAACTATATTAATATCTTGAGATTTATCAAAATTTTGAAGAACATAATTTGGTACATCTTCTTTATTTTCAGGACGTCCTATACCAAATCTTAAACGCCAAAAATCTGGTCCTATTTGTGAAATTATAGATTTCAGACCATTGTGACCTTTAGCACTACCCCCAAATTTTAATCCCATTTTACCAAAGGACATTTCAAGTTCATCGTGAGCAACTAATATTTGATCAGAATTAATACCTTGCTTTTTTAAATATGGCAAAACTTGCCCCGAAGAGTTCATAAAAGTTTGAGGCTTTATAAGCATAACTTTATGACTATTGATAGAAATTTCTGCAATTTCCATGTTATCTTTTTTACGCCAAATTCCGTTATATTCTTGAGCAATAGCGTCTACTATTCTAAATCCAATATTGTGTCTTGTATTTTTATAAGGATTACCAGGATTACCTAATCCTATAATAGCTTTAATTTGTGAATTATTCATAAGATTATAAAATGAAGGGAAGTTATGATAACTTCCCTTTTAAACTACTTTTGTTGATCTTTTGTCTTTGCTCTAGATTCTTCTTCTTGATACTCTTTATTCATAAGAGATAGAACATCATTAGTAACATCAAGACCTTCTTCTGCATCTAATACAAATTCTTTTCTTAATACTAATTGATAACCACCAGCTTTTCTTACTTCTTTTATCGCTTTTTCAATTTTTGGAGAAAGTTGAAATTGTATCTTCTTGAGTTCATCTTGTGCAAACTGCTCGCGTTCTCTCATACGTTGCTCTAACTCTACTTGCGCTTTAGCTGCTTCTTGATATTTGCTTTGTAAAGCTTCATTGGAAGCTACGCTGCTTTTTTGAAGAGATTCAAATTCGCTTTTAACCTTTGCAAACTTTTCTTCTAATGCTTTTAATTCGCCTTCAATTGGTTCTAGCATACTTTGAAGCTTTGTATAATGTTTACGCCATTCCAAAGAAGATGATGATAATAAATTAGGATCAAATGTAAGAATTCTGGTTAAATCCACATATACATTTTTAGGTTCCATAGATGTCCTTTTGCTATCTTGTTGCTTAGAACCGCTTGATTTGCGCTCTGTAGCACCAAATAAAAATGATGAAAATATTGATGTAAACATTATAGACATAAATAAAAATTTTACAACTCTTGTCTTCATTATTAATACCTTTCTGACTGTAAAGTAAACTATAATTAATTATTTTGCATAATTATAATATTACTACTCAAGAGAGTCAAATGCAGTATTAATATCGACTCTAAATTTTACCCCTAACCCATATTATGATCATATATTATTAGGATTAGTAAGATGCAAGAATTATTTAAAAAATTTGTATTTTGACCCTAAAATTCTTTTAAAATCAAGCAAAAGCTAAATAACAAAAGTATATTAACATAGTTGCAAATATATAAAAAATTCCTTTAACTTTGTAATAAAGCTTCATTAATTAACCCTAAGTAAAAAAATTATTAATTTTATTTTTCTATTTAAATTAATAAAAAAAGACATATAAATTCAAGAGTTAATTAATCTATCAGAGATAACAGAAAATAAAATAAGAAATGAAAATTAAAAAAATTGGTGGAGGCGATGGGAGTCGAACCCATGTCCGCAAATTAACCGACTTAAAACGCTACATGCTTAGTCTTTATCTCTTTTTCATATAAAAAACTTTAAAGACAAAGTATTTTTTTATATGCCTGGTTAGTGATACAGCAAAGTTACAAACCAAATCTATCTTACTTTGTTGTCCTATTTGGGTAAATACGAGTTAAACAACCATATAGGCATGACCATTTAACAAGCGGCTTAAGCTTTAATTAAGCAAAAGCTGGTTGGGCAGATGCCCATGTGCTATTGTTTGCACTTATTGTTTGACTATTTATTTTACGAACTACTTAGCCAAAGTTCGACATGCTTTTCAAGCCTCTTAAAGTACGTCGAAGCCATTACGCCCCCGCAAATTTCAAAGATATTTATATTATGATAATATAAATATTGTTATTAATAATATTATATTACAGATGGTAAGTTTTGTCAACTTTATTTAATTATGACAACTAAACATAACAAAATTGTGACCTGATATTCGTTAGACAGTAAAGGCAAAATATAATATAATTTCTAACATAAGAAAAAATAAATTAAGATTAATACTAAAGAGAAAATTCATATGAACTTAAGTAATAAAGACAAAAAAGATCTAGATTTCCGGCTTCAGTTAGGAATTGCATTAAATACCCTATTTACTATAGTAGAGTTCTTTATTGGATTTTTTTCAGGTAGTTTAGCTTTAATATCTGATGCAGCTCATAATCTTACAGATGTATTGAGTTTAATAATATCATTTACTGCACAAAAGTTATCTTTAAAACAACCTGATAATAAAAAAACATTTGGATATGGACGTATCACTATTTTGGCAGCATTACTGAATATAATTATACTTTGTATACTTACTTTATATATTTTTATCGAAATATATCAAAGATTTTATGAACCAGAGTCTATTAGTGGTACTTTAGTGACAATCACTAGTTTAGTGGGAATTATTGTCAATGGTGGAATAGCTTTATTATTTTTAAAATATAAATCAGATTTAAATATAAAAAGTTCTTTAATTAATATGATATTTGATGCCATTGCCTCAGCAGGAGCTTTTGTCTCAGGTATTATTATAACTTTGACTAATAACACCTTCATAGATTTAATTATAAGTTCCTTTATAGGTTTAATGTTAATCTTTAATATTTTTAAATTGCTCAAAGAGGTAATACATATCCTACTGGAAGGTACTCCTGAACATATAAACGTAAAACAAGTAAAAAAAGAAATCGAACAATTAGACTTGGTAAAAAAAGTAGAACATTTACATATTTGGAGTATATCTTCTTATAACGTTTCTTTAAGTTGTCATATAATCATAGATAGAGATAAATTAGATCAATCTATAGAAATAGTTCAAAAGGTAAAAGATTTATTAAAAAATCGCTTTAATATAACTCATGCAACAATAGAAGTAAATACAGAAATTTGTGATAAAAATGGTTGTAGCCTAGTATATAAATAATTACAATTTTCTCAATTTATTAATGAATAAGTCCAAAAAAAAATTATTTTTTATTTTAACAATTTCATTAAATAATAACTTTATTGCAATGGAAGTAATAAAAAACAAACAGCTTCCAATACTACCACCCGAGATATTAATTACTATCTTTGAACATCTAGTAAATCAGCATCTTAATAATGAAAAAAATTGTCTTTTCTGTTTTTATGAAAAACTTAATGAAAGAAAAAACTTAAAATCAGATCTTGTAAATTTACGATTAATAAATAAAAATTGTAAAAATTTAATAGATCAATATTTAATTAAAAATACCATAAAATTAAAACAAAAAATCTATAATAATTTTACAAATCAGATAATATCTAAAAACAAATTAAATTCTACTCAACTTAATTTAAAATTGAGTATAGTATTAAACCAAAATAAATATACCTATAAGGAACTTAAATTAGGAATTATATCTATAATTTGTGGAGCAGATCCAGATTTTAAGGGCAAATTAGATAAAACATTATTAATAATTCTAGCTCAATACGGTTATGTTGGATTACTTCATATATTACTTGAAACAAAAGCCAATATTGATTTACAAAATATCTATGGAAATACTGCTCTAATAGAATCCTTAAAGCATCAACATAAAAATATAGCCAAATTACTTATCAATAGAAATGCTAATATAAATCTTATAGGAAAAAACGGAATTACTGCTTTGATTTTGTCATGCAAAAAAGGTTACCAAGATATAGTAAAATTACTCTTAATTAAGGGGGCTAATACTACAATCAAAGATAAAAATGGTTATACTGCTTTAGACTGGGCTATAAAAAATAGAAATAAGAACTTAATTAAACTATTAACCAAAAAACCTTTAACATGTTTTCGTCAATAGTTATTTTTAGTCTTAAGGCTTAATATTTTATTAAGCTCTTATTTATAATAATATTATATTTTCTGTTACTTTTATTGATTAATTAACAGTAATCTTGTATCAAAAGATAGCTGTTAAAAAATATTAATTTTACATTCTATGTTTTTGTTACTTAGATATTATATCTAAAAGTCTTTTAGCTTCTTCATTTCCTTGATTAACTCCAATAGATAAATAATATTTAGCTTTTTCTAAATTATTTTCATAATAATATATTCTAGCTAAACTTATCTGAGACTCTATAAGATTTTGATCAGCTGCCAAAGTATAATAATATTTAGCTTTTTCAATGTCTTTTTCTTTTTCATATAAAAAGGCTAAATTATGTTGTGCCAATTCATACCCCTGCTCAGCAGCTAATTCGTAAATTTTCTTAGCTTTTTCCAGATCACTTTCGTCTTCATAAATTAAACCCAAATGATAGTTAGCAGCAAGAATATTATTAGCTGAAGCAAGCAAATAATATTCTTTTGCTTTTTGGATTTTATTTTTCCACTGATATACAATACCTAAGTTATGATAACCTTCATAGCATTGATTCTTAATAGACTCTAAGGCATATTTTTTTGCTTCTTTAAGATTATTTTCTTTAAGATATAATGTACTTAAAGCTACCTGCGCTGCAGCTTTTAAGTCTTTATTACCAGTAGCTATTTTTTCAATTACACCTAAAAAGTAATTTTTAGCTAAATTTAAATCAACTTTTTTAAACAAATACAACATTCCCAAATGGTATTCAGCATATTCACAACCCTTTTCTGCTGCTAAAAGCCAAAACTTTTCTGCATTTTCAAAATCATTATTACCATAAAACTCTGTACCTTTATTACATATGTCCCAGCTTTCTTCACTTGCAATATTATTATTTGAAATTATAGCATAGTTGTAAAACACTAAATTAAATAATAATAACGCTAGCAAATGTTTTTTTACCATAATAAGTCCTTCGTATATAAATTAATAAATATTTTTTAATAATGATTTTTCAGTTCTCTTCTTGTTTGCCTTGCTATATCCTTTTCTTTAAGTTCTTCTTTTTTAGAGTGCGCTTTTTTATGTTTTGCAATACCTAATTCAACTTTAACTTTACCTTTTTGATTAAAATATACCTTTAAAGGTACTATAGTAACACCTTTACGAGAAATATCACCTATTAATCTATTGATTTCTCGCCTATTTAAAAGTAATTTGCGTGTACGTCTTGTATGTTTTTCATCTGATGATTTACTGTAAGCATGAGAATAGGAAGATATATTTAAATTTATTAAATTAATCTCATTATCATGAACTGTTGCAAAAGAACCAACCATAGATATATGTCCTGCTCTTAAAGATTTAACTTCATCTCCTGTCAAAACAATACCAGCTTCTATTCTTTCAAGTATATCATAATCAAAAAATGCTTTTTTATTTTGAGATATTATCTTCATGATCTAATCTTAAATTCTCTCGATTTTTAACGTTATTCTTGTACAATTTAATTAATTTATCAAACACAACTTTCATAATCGGATACAATATAATACTTAAAATAATCGGCAAAACAATCCCACCTATAAGTAAACACCAAAAACAGAAGCTTGAGCCTGATAAAATACGACTTAAATCAATATAACGATTTAAAAAGTTACTAAAAGTTTGCGCAAAAGCTGGATTATATTTAATTGTATCGATCTTTAAAAAAGTATTTAAAAACCAATTGCCAAAAGCATAATCAATGGCATAAATTGGTACAATGGTTAAAGGATTACTAATAAGATATACAGTCGCAAAAGTTACTTTAGTATTCAATCTAAAAAGCCAACTGAATAAAAAAATTAAAGGAGTCTGTAACGGTATAGTAGCCGACCAAGCAATAAAATTTCCAAAACAAAATGAAAGTGTCAATTTTTTTAATGAACTTTCTTCTAAAATTAATTTAAGAAAAAAGTTTTTTATTTTATCTAAAATCATCTATATAACCAATATCTAACAAAATTTATAATTAAATTTAAAAATAAGCTTTTAAACTACACTATATTAGTATAAACTATTTTTTATAATTATTAAAATTTAGTCTATTTTAGGGAGTCGTAGGCTATGAAAAGCACAAGTAAAAAATATTTATTTTATATAGCATTATATATGCTTAATTACATCATATTTAAACCTGCTATAATATTCTCACATAGTGATCAAGAAATAGTTTCTTATATATTAAAAGTTGATTTTCCAAAATCAATAGAAAAAATACCTGAACTGTGTGCTTATTATAGAGGTTACAAAATAAACTTTGATAGAGATATATGTTTGATACGACAAGCAATACCTTCTAATCAATTTATATTAGTTATAACATCCGAGGTAAATCATAAATCTGAGGGAAATAATATAAAGTACTTAGAACGTATAGAAAGCAAACCCTGTAAAGTATTTTATATAACAAGTAAAATAGATAAGAATAATATATCAAAATGGTCTTTTGAAGAAGAAAATATAGAAAATCTACCATTGAGAATACCAGAAGGCTCATTAGTATTATTAATGGATCCTAATTACATAGATTGTTTAAAAAATTATGAAGAGCAAGAGATCAGCAAAAATTCTTATGGAACCATAATAACTTTACCTAAAATTGTAATTAAAAAAAATGCTCAAGCAAATGAAATAAATTCTTCAATGAACTATATTTGGCTAGCAGCTTTTGATAGCAATGCCATACACACAAATGTAAAAAGAGCCTCTAAAGAAAATGCAAAAGTAATAGTTTCTATGAAGTTACTCGAAAGATAATTAAAATTAAATAATTAAGAAAGTTTATATTAATATATGCCAAAGATACTAGCAATCGAAAGCTCATGCGATGATACGGGAGCTGCCGTTTATGTAACTGAAAATAAAGATAATAAAATGTTATCTAGCGTACTTTACTCTCAAATAAAAAATCATAAGAAATTTGGCGGCGTAGTACCTGAGATAGCATCTAGATCTCATCTTGAAAAAATAAGATCAATAGTAGAATCTGCTTTAAATAATGCTCAAACCTCTTTAGATAATATAGATATTATAGCTGTAACTCATAAACCAGGCTTGCCTGGTTCTTTATTAGTAGGTCTAAGCTTTGCAAAAGCTCTTGCCTGGTCTAAAGGTAAAAAGTTAATAGGAGTCAACCATTTAGAAGGTCACATATTCTCAGCTTGCATTGAAAATAATATTCCTTTTCCTTTCTTATGTATAACAGCTTCAGGAGGACACACTGCACTATATATTGTACATGATTATGGAAAGTTTGAACTTTTAGGTCAAACTTTAGATGACGCTGCCGGCGAAGCTTTTGATAAAGTATCAAAGCTAATAGGACTTGAATATCCTGGAGGCCCTATAATTGAACAATTAGCAAAAGAGGTAAATTTTCAAGATTACTTTGATTATCCAAGAGCTATGCCACATAGCTATAATTTTAGCTTTTCAGGACTTAAGACAGCGGTTTTATATGATTTAATAAAAAAAGGTGCTTATGATCCTAAAGAAAAAAAATTATTAAATCATGATCTTTACTTTAAAAAACAAGTATCAAGTTCTTTATTAAATTCAATTTCCGATATATTTAAACAAAAAATTATATTAGCTTTAAAAAATAACATAAACATTAAGGCTGTTGCATTTGTTGGAGGAGTTGCTTGTAACCAATATATACGACAAAAATTGCAAGATGTCTGTAATAGAAATAAAGTATCATTTTTTACTCCAAGTCCAAAGTATTGTACTGATAATGCTGCAATGATAGCCTATGTGGCTAATTACAAAGCATTAAACAATCAATATTCCGATTTTTCTCTTGATATTTATTAAAAATGGCTTCATTGGTAGTTTTAATCTAAAGCTATAGTATCAATAAACAAATAATAAATAATAATTAAAAATAAGCATTACTGGATCCCCAAATAAATCTTAAAAACAAGAAGAAACAGTAATGCTTATTAATATTTTTTTGACGATAAGTTTATATAACAAAAGCTCAAGTATTAATAATCTAAAAATAAATATAGCATAATAAGACTTATATCTTCTAAGCTTTCTTTATTACTCATATTTTTACTGTGGACTTAGATACATTTTCTAGTTAGTTAATTGAATTAATATTTTATGTTGTTATTCTGAAGAGCCATTCTTTTTATTCATTGCATCTAAAAATTCTTCATTTGTTTTGAATTTTTTAATTTTATCAATAAGGAATTCTATCCCCTCTATGGTGTTCATTGAGCTCAAGAATTTTCTTAAAACCCAAAGTTTATTTAATTCTGATTCATTTAACAGTAATTCTTCACGTCGAGTACCAGAGGATAATAAGTCAAACGCTGGGAATGTTCTACGATTTGCTACTTTGCGACTCATATGCATTTCCATATTACCTGTACCTTTAAATTCCTCATAGATGACTTCATCCATACGAGATCCAGTTTCTATCAAGGCAGTTGCTATAATAGTTAAGGTTCCTCCATCTTCAGTATTACGAGCAGCACCGAAAAATCTCTTAGGCCTTTGAAGCGCATTAGCATCAATACCTCCAGTTAACACTTTACCAGAAGAAGGTGCAATGGTATTATAAGCACGAGCCAGACGTGTAATAGAGTCTAATAATATAACAACGTCATTACCAACCTCAACTAAACGTTTTGCTTTTTCAAGAACTAATTCAGCTACTGCTACATGTCTTTCAGCAGACTCGTCAAATGTTGAACTTATAACTTCAGCATTTTGGCCTTTAACCGTACGACGCATATCGGTAACTTCTTCAGGTCGCTCATCTATTAATAAAACTATTAAATAAACTTCAGGATTATTAGATAAAATAGATTGAGCAACTTCTTTAAGTAAAATAGTTTTCCCTACTTTTGGCGGTGCTACTACTAAACCTCTTTGACCTTTACCAATAGGAGTAAAAAGATCCATAATACGAGTTGATATAACTGAGGTATCGTGTTCTAATGTAAATTTTTTATTTGGATGTAATGGAGATAAGCGATCAAAATAATTTCTATCAATTAATTGAGAAGGATCTTTAAAATTAACTTTATTTATTTTTAATAAAGCAAAATATTTTTCACCTTCTTTGGGTTTTCTAATAACACCTGAAACTGTATCTCCAGTTCTAAGACCAAAACGTCGAATCTGAGAAGGCGAAACATAAATATCATCAGGTCCAGAAACATAATCAAATTTGGAAGATCTCAAAAATCCAAATCCATCTGGAAGTCTTTCAAGAACTCCTTCTACTTCTCTTTCTTTTTCAGGTTCTTTTTCATATTCTTCAATGACTCTAATAAGTTCATTTTTAGACATTAGCGTTGAACCAATTACGCCAAGCCTTTTTGCTTGTCCCTGCAAATCTGAAAGGCTTAATTGAACTAAATCTTGTTCGTTCATCAAGGTAACTCCTAAAGATAAAATTTTTACAATAAATATAAGATGATAAGTTGCTATAAGGATCTATAAAGAAAAGCATTAGTCATAAATATGAACATAATACAACTAATACTTTTTAGTTATAAAATTAAAATATTACAAAAAATTTTATCTATTGATCATAAGATCATTTTTTGACTTTATTATCTTTATATAATAATAGCAGTACAGGATTTGCAATAAAAATAGTTGAATAAATACCAAAAACTATCCCAACTAAAAGAGCTAAAGAAAGATCTCTTAATGTTTCTCCACCGAAAATTGATAAAGAAACTACAACTAATAAAGTAGATATAGTAGTTAATATAGTTCTACTTAAAGTTTCAGTTATACTTATATTAATTACCTCTCTTATAGATTTATTAGGATATTTTTTTATATTATCTTTAACTCTTGAAAATATAACTATTGTATCGTTAATAGAGTAACCTAAGACGGCTAATATAGCTCCTATTACGTTTATAGAAATTTCCTTATCGAAAATTAAAAATACAGTTAAAATAGCAAGCGCATCATGAAATAATGAAACGACTGCTCCCATAGCATAAGAGAAAGAAAAAAATCTAAAAGCAATATATAAAAGCATCGCTATTAAAGATAAAACTATAGCATAAAAAGATTTTAGCCATAATCTACTTCCTGTAGCTCCTCCAACACTATCGGTCTTTAAAATTTCAACCTTATAGCTATTATCAAGGCTAGCCTCTATTGCTTTTTTTATATTTTCTGCTTCCTCTTTTACATCTTTTGCTTCTTTTTTAATTCTTATGAGCTGTTCTTTTTCTGAGAATTCACGAGCTATTGTGCCAGGCCAACCCTTTTCGTCTAATATTCTTATAATATCCTGGGACTTTACTGGTTTATTAAATTTTAATAAAGTTTGAATGCCGCCTGTAAAATCAACGCTATAATTAAAAGCAGAACCAGTTTTAAAATATCTATATAAATAAAATCCTGAAAAAGTAAAAATTAATAATGCTGAAAGAATAAGTGAAAGCCAATTGTATTTC
The DNA here is from genome assembly GCF_000513475.1 of Candidatus Babela massiliensis. Taxonomy (GTDB): domain Bacteria; phylum Babelota; class Babeliae; order Babelales; family Babelaceae; genus Babela; species Babela massiliensis. The sequence continues at coordinate 836,421 of NC_023003.1, read as the reverse complement.
ATAAAATCAATTGGATGTTCAACAGCCTGACGGTTTGAATATCTTAAGAAATTAAACATAATGCTCCATGATAAATTACTCTACAGCCAAATTTATAGTAAAAACTGTCCCTTTTTATTAATTTTATTTACTCATATAATTTAGCAGATTTTATAAACTAATAATTTTGTATTTAAGGCTGAACTATAGAAATATATTTACGACCTTTTGGACCCCAGTGAAACTTTACTACACCAGAACCTAAGGCAAATATTGTATAGTCTTTACCTATACCAGCATTATTTCCAGGATGAAATTTAGTACCTCTTTGGCGAACTATAATTTCTCCACCGCTTACTTTTTGTCCATCAAACAGTTTAACACCTAAACGTTTGCTTATACTATCCCGGCCATTCTGGGTCGATCCACCGGATTTACTAGTTGCCATAGTCAACACTCCGAAATAAAAATATTGGTTAAATTTAAGATTTTATACTTATTATTATGAACTGATTTTTAAATAATGTCAAAAATTCCATGTTTTATTTGCCATGCATTTAATGCTACTGGAAAATGTGGCTTTGCAAGTTCTAATAGCCCTTTTGCATAAGCACGTATCTCATATTGAGCATCTTTACTTAATCTTAATTTTAGAAAATGCATAAGAGAATGTAAATTGCATGTATATATAAATTCAGTATAAGTTGCTAATGGCAACAATCCTCTTGCTTGTTCTCTTGACACACCTTTTTCTAGTAATAATTCATAATTTTTCATTATTTTTTCAATAGAATCTTTGTAAATTTGAGTTAAATTTTCATCAACAAAAGACCCTGTAGAACCTTGCTTATTATTTTTATCCTGGTACCGCCAATTTTTAGGAATATAAAATTCAAGATCTGCTTTTACATATCTATAGCTAATTTCGTTATAAGAATTCATTCTATGTCTCATCCATTGTCTTGATACATAAATAGGACACTTTACTCTAAAAGATAATTGATTATGTTCAAAAGGACTTGTATGGTCATACTGCATTAAATAATTAATTAACTTTTCATCTCTTTCATTTACCTCAGTACTAACTTTACCATAAGATACACGAGCAGCATTAACAATATCTAAATCAGATCCGGACACTCTTATCAACTCTAAAGAACTAATATTATCTTCAAGAGGGTCAAGCTTTTTCGATATTGAATCAGTATCTTTGCTATAACTATCTTCCAAAAACTCAGTCAATACGCTATTTAAATCTTTTTGCTTCTTATTGTCATCTTCCATAAGTTTTTACTTTCAAAATTAACAGATTTATTCAAATAATTATTAATAATTATTTTCTATTAAATTTATTAATTTTGCAATAGCTTATATATACTAATTAATTATAACTTTGTTTATTTTCTAAATACAATATCTTAATTATCAAATCAAAAGCGATTGATAATCGCTTTTGATTTGATAACAATTTAAGAAGCAAATCCTTGAATAATAAAATCAATATAAATATTTGATAAAAAGTTATTAATTAAATTTTGTATTGAAGTGATTGAAGAAGCAATAGAAAAAGAGCCTCCGATAATTAAAATAGGCAGATTAACTGTAAATCCATTATAAGTTAAGTTTGTTAAATAGGGGTTAAAATTAGCAATATAAGCACCAGGAATTGTACTTGTTCCGGCTACAAATGTAGTTCCTAAATTGCCTAACCCCATAGTAACAGTTGGTAAATGGTATACAGAAGATGTTGAAAAAGAAGTAGATAAAACTACATTAAAACTAAAATTTACTAAAATTGTGCTTGCAGTCCAAATATCAGATGTTGGAACACTTCCTGAAGTAGCAATTTGTCCAGAATCAGAACCATTATAAAGCACACTAAATCCTGTTGATGCCAAATTGGTAACAGGACTTGAAACGCTTAATGAGGAAATAGAAGTTGTTCCAAATCCTCTTAACCTTGAAGGAGTAGGCGCTCCTGAAATAGAAGCAGTTACAGTATAAGCTCCTGGAGAAACAGCTGGGGCTATAGCTGCTAAAGTCAGACCTATTGAGCTAGGCATTTGTATTGTGAATCTCAAATCTACTAAAGATTCAGAGCCCCCTAGTAATGGACTTTTATTATTAATCAATACAGGACCACAGACATTAAAACTATACGCAGTAATATTACCGCCTACACCTAAGTTTCCAAATATAGAAGCATTTTGGGAAATATCTAAACATCTAGCTTTCAATTGACTGAAACTTCTTTCACAGCTATTATTACATCCACTACAACTACGCATTTTATTATCCGGAATTAAAACAAATTCTCCCAACTCCAATTTATCTTTGTAATCTTTTAAAATTTTAATATAATGTTCATCATGCTCAGCCTGATTTTGATAGTATTTTATGGCTTCATCAACTGATTGATATACAAACTCGTAATCAGCAAGCACGTCTTTTTTTAATTGTTCATTCATATCAAATAAAATTGAAGATATCTGAGATTGTACCTTAAGAGATTCACGATAAAATATTTCTTTAAAACATTGAATAACATCATGAGTTAAAAAAGCATAAAAACTTTCTGAACTATCTCTTAAATTAATATTGCTAAAATCCAAATTTCTAGTAAAATCTTTATTTTCCTCATTTAATACATCAGACAATAAAATAGAAGGCCACAGATATAAAAATAGCAAAAATAGAGTATTCTTTTTTGACATAATTTTTAACATAGTCTATCTCCCTAAATTTAATTTTTTAAATTACCTAATAAAAAAATAAAAAATAAAATATCAAAATAGCTAGTTTTGATAGAATTTTATGCAAAAAAAGAGCCGATAGAAAATTCTATCGGCTCTTTTTTATTTATTAATTTATTATCTGCAAGAATTACAGCTATTAGCCGGTTTTACACACGGATTACAATTGTTAACTGGTCTTACACATGGATTACAATTGTTAACTGGTCTTACACACGGGTTGCAAGGATTAACTGGTCTTACACATGGATTACAAGCAGATGTTACAGTTGTTGTAGTAGTTGCTGATGGAAGAACACCTTCAACAATAAAATCAACAAATAAAGCAGGTATAACTGTATTAAGTATAGCATCAATACCAGCCAATACCGCAGTAGTTCCTGTAGTTGGAGTAATAGCACTAGTTAAGAAATTAGCAAGTAAACTAATTGTAAATCCTGTTGTTGTCACACTTGATGGAACAACAGCAATACTTTGTAATGCAGCTCCGCTATTTGCAACACTAGCATTAGCTGTACTAATTAAAGCAGCAGTAAGATCTGACGATAAAGCTTCTAATGAAGCCACAACTGAAGGTACTGAAGCAAAAGCTGTGCCAAATACAACAGGTATAGCCAAACGAACATATATGCCATCAGTACCTGATGTAGTAAATAAACCAGAAGAGTATTGATCTTGAGCAACTCCAGTAATAGAGCCTACAGCAAATCCAGCACCTCTGGTAGCACCTGCACCTATGCTTGCATTACCATTAAAAGTAACTGCAAGATCATAAGCTCCTGCAAATAAAGCAGATGGCGTACCGGAAATAACAAGACCTGGAGATGAAGGTAATGCAATTGTACCTCTTAAGGTTGCTAAGGATTCAGCAACTGCTACTTGAGGATTATATCCATTAACAGTTAAACTTGAACCGGTAATGCTACCACATACATTTAAGTTACCATTAATTGAAGCATTTTGTCTTACAGATAAAGAACCTGTACTTAAACAATCACGTACAACTAATTTACAATATCTTCTTCCTTTATGATATTTATGATTGTTTCTTCTATCACAATCATTACATCCATCATTATGTCTTCTTACTATATCTTGTATTTCATCAGGATTAACAATAGCTTCACCATTTTGTAGTTCTGATCTATAAGATTCAAGAGCTAAAAGTTGTTCTTTTCCTTCTTCGCCTTTTTCTTGATAGTATCTAATTGCTTCTTCTACTGCTAATTCTGTAAATTGATAATCAGCAGATTGATAATTTTTTAAATGTTCTTTCATATCTCTTAATCTTTGAGATACTTCTTCAGAATCAGGTAAAGCATTAAAGCAAGCAACCAAGTCTGAACTTAAAAAAACAACTGGATCTTTGCTTTGTTCTATTAAACTAATTTCTTCTTGACTTAATGCAATTTCAGATGCCAAATCCGGTGCTTGATCGGAATTTCTTTCAGGCATTGAATCATTTTGGGCATATGCTCTTGATGATAACAATAAAATTAATGGTATATAAGCTGAAGATATAAAACGTTTTACCATAACAACTCCTTTAGATAAGTTAAACATAATTTTAATTAACTTTATTTTGTCTAACTATAAATATAATTTTAAATCAAAGTCTAGACTTTTAATAAAAATTTTAAAATCTACTATAAATAGTAAAAAAACACGCAAAAAGAAAGAGCAAATTAAAGTTAATTTGCTCTTTCTTTTTATATTCAGTTTATAAAAATTATGAATTTACTGGGCCACTTACAGTTAGGGTTACTGCGGAATTAGCAAAATATTGGTTAAGTAAACCAGTCAATGCTGCAAGAGTATCTACTGTAGTTGGTAGTACTTCTGAATCATAAGCTGATACTAACACATTAACAGTAAATGATAACACACCATTTGCTGATACAGATATATTATTTACAACTAGAGTAACTGAGTTGATTGAAGCAGCTACACCATCAGTAATTGAACGTATTGTTGTAATATCAAAATTTTCAACTTCATCATTTGGATGACGGCAAACATAACAATTATAACAGTCAGTTATAGATAAAGGATCTGATACAAAAAATTGTGATAAACTAACATCATTTGCTGCAGGTAAATTTTCAAATGAAACAGCAACTGTAGGTGTACTTCCAGCTACAAAGTTAGTTCCAGGAATTGCCACATTAAAAGATAAATTAAGTGCAAATGATTTTGGATATCTATCGCCAAGGCAAGAGAAAGCTTGGAAATTCGCACTAATAGGATCATTATTGCTTAAATTGGTACCAGTAATTACTCCATTTGCAGTGGTTATTTGACGGGTAACAGCTAAAGTACTTACTCCTGCTAATGTGGTATTTCCATAATTTACTACAACATTAAAGGCACCAGAAACATCATCAGTAGTAGGATCATAAGCAATATCAAAAGTTGCAGGGAAAATTAATGTTGCAAAGCCAGACAAGAATCCGGTATTGGTAACAGAAGAAAGTGCACTTAAGATTCCACTACCCAATCCGCCACCATTAATTGTACCTACAGTTAAGGTGTCAATTACAGCATTAGTTGCAGTAAGAGTACCAGGAACATTTAAATCGGTTACTGTACCAGTATTTGCAGTAAAAGTATTAAGAGTTGAATTACATCCAACAGAAAGATTTCTACTTACACATAGATCTCCGCCTACTCTTGCATTTCTTCTTACACATAAAGATCTTGTTCTTAAATCTCTTTGAACAAGTAAAGAACAGTATTTTTTTCTTTTACGACGACGAGTTGTTCCTTCAGCAGTAATGGCAGCTTCGCCCATTTCTACTTCGGATCTATATTTTTGTAAAACATTAACATGCGCTTCACTTTTACAAGACTTAAAATACTCAAGAGCTTGATTAACAGCTTCTAAAACAAATGAATGCTCAGCTGATCTATAATTTTTAAGATGATCTTGCATCACTTTTAAAGTATCAGAAGTTTTTTCAGAAACTTCGATAGAATTGAAACAATTAATAACATCTGAACTTATATAACAATATAATTTATCTGGATTGTCATCAATTACATCTAATTCTTCAGGTGTTAATACTTGATTTAATAAATCTGTTTGATCTGCCAATTGATCTTTAGCATGATCAGGATTATGGTTTGAAGATAAATTAGGATTATCAGCTGCTTTGATATCAGAAGCAAATAGCAATGTTGATAAAAACCCGGATATCAACAATTTAGAAGATAGAAACTTATTTTTCATTAAAAAACTCCTTTTATAGTTTATTGATAAATTTCTAAAAATTTAAACTGCTTAAAAATAAATAACAAAATAAAAAAAATGTCTAGCATTTTGTTAAATATTTTTAAAATTAATTAAATTATTTAACTTGTTTAGATAAAAATAATAGGCTATAACATTTATTTTTCAATTAAAAGTAAATTAAGATCAAAAAATAAAAGAAAGTTGAGTTATGATAAATAGAAAAAGAAAAGAACCTATTTTTTTAGTACAAGAACATGATGCAACTACACTTCATTATGATTTTAGATTAGAAGATAAGGGAGTACTAAAATCTTGGGCATTACCCAAAGGTCCTTCAACGAATCCAAGAGAAAAACATTTAGCAATTGAAACTCCAGACCATCCGCTCAATTATCAAAATTTTGAAGGAATAATTCCGCAAGGCAGCTATGGAGCAGGAAGTGTTATTGTTTGGGATAAGGGAACTTTTAAAAACTTAAGAGATAAATCCTTATCTCAATCTATAGAAGAAGGTAAAGTTGAAGTATTTCTTAATGGAAAAAAATTAAAAGGAGCTTTTACTTTAGTAAAAACTAAATATCAAAATAATAGTAAAAATTGGTTATTTATAAAAGTCAAAGATGAATATTCAACTAAAAATAATGAAATTAAATCAAGAGCAGATAAATTAAAGGAAAAATCAGTACTATCTGATAAAACTTTAGAAAAACTAAATAAACAACTAAGTAAAGAAGGTAATAATGAAAACAAAAATAAAAAAGATAATAAGTAAACTTTCTTTAAAATCACAAAAAGAAATTCAAGAAGTCAGTATGCCTAAATGGGTTGATCCTATGCTTGCAACTCTAACTCAAGATTATTTTTCAAGCGATCACTTCATTTCAGAGCATAAATGGGATGGTGAAAGAATTATCGCTTATAAAAGCAGCAATAAAGTTTCTTTAATGACAAGAAATAAAAAATTAGCAAATGATAATTATCCTGAACTGGTAAAAAATATTCAAAATCAAGCTATTAATAATTTTATTTTAGATGGAGAAATGGTTGCTCAAGAAAACAATAAAAGCAACTTTTCTGTTCTTCAGAAAATAATGCATAGCGGCTCTCCAAAATTAAGTAAAAATATAGAAATATTTTACTATGTTTTTGATATTATTTACTTAGATAAATATGATCTGACTAACTTGGAATTAATAGATCGTAAATTTTTACTTGAAAATAGTATTGAGTTTAAAGATCAATTAAAATTCACAGAATATTATATAGGAAAACAAATTGAGCATTTTAAAAAAGCTTGCCAATTAGGCTGGGAAGGTTTAATAGTAAAAAATATTCATTCAAAATATGAGAAAATTCGTTCTAAATCCTGGTTAAAGTTCAAATGTTTTGAACAACAAGAACTGGTAATTACAGGTTATACCGACCCTCAAAAAAGTAGAGTAGGTTTTGGGGCACTATTGTTAGGATATTATGAAAATAATAAATTGATCTATGCGGGAAAAGTAGGCGCAGGTTTTAACAGAGAAACTCTAAAAGAACTAAAAGAAAAACTTTCAAAGATTGAACAGAAAGATAATCCTTTTAATCCACCCGATAGCTCAATAAAAAAATCAAAATCAATTCATTGGGTTTTACCAAAATTAGTTGCTGAAATAAGATTTAGTCAGTGGACTGCTTATAATAAACTAAGACATCCTAGATTTATGGGTTTAAGATATGATAAAGATCCAAAAGAAGTAATTAAAGAAATTCCTCAAAATTATATTTAAATTAATTATGAATAAAATAAAGATAAATAACCACTTAATAGAGATCTCAAAAGAAGACAAAATATTATACTCAAATAATTTAGACAACTCAGAAGATATAACAAAAGCCCAAATCTTAGAGTATTACAAAAGCATTTCAAAACTTATGTTACCACAACTTAAAAATAGACCACTTATGATGCGTCGTTATCCAAATGGCATAAATGGAAAATTTTTTTATCAAAAAAATATATCTTCTTACTTTCCTCATTGGATAAAAAGAGCAAAAATACTATTGAAAACACAAAGCAACAAATATAACGAATATGTTGTATGCCAAAATGAAGCAACACTTATATATTTATCAAATCAAGCAGTTCTTGAATATCATATATGGCTTTCTAAGATCGATAAAATAAATTATCCTGATAAATTAATATTTGATTTAGACCCTTCTACTTTAGATTTCGAGCCGCTCAGAAAGTGTGCTTTAATGTTAAAAGAATTATTAGAGAATTTAGATTTAGTGCCATTTTTAATGACTACAGGTTCGCACGGTCTTCATGTAGTAGTACCAATTAAACAGATCAATAAACCAAATAAACTTATTGATTTTGCAACTTTAAAAAAATTAGCAGATAGATGTGCCGAACAGATTGTTATTAAAGAACCAGAACTATTTACACTTAAAATAAGAAAGAAATCTAGAGAAAAAAAATTATTTATAGATACTTTGAGAAATCAATATGGAGCAACATCTATAGCACCTTATTCAACAAGAGCAAAACCAAATTGTCCAATAGCAACTCCACTTAATTGGCAAGAAATTTACCAAAAAGATCTACACTCACAAAAATATAATATCAAAAATATAATAAACAGAATTAAAAGCATAGAAGACCCTTGGTCCAGCTTTTTTAAAAGTGCTAAAAATATTAATATTAATCAAGCTTTAAGCAAAATAAAATAAAAAAGCTGAAGGCAGATGCCTTCAGCGATTACCCCCATTTCCCTAATCCATTAGGAAAATTAAATTGCTTATTATTAATTTTATATAAATTTATTTTTATATTATTTAGTATATGCTATTTTATAAAAATTTCAACAATAATTTAAATATATAAAAATATTAACATTTCTATTTTTAACAAACTGAATTAATAATTAATCTTCATAGTCACTATCATCTTCCCAATCAGAATCATCAGGTTCTTCTTCACCAGGTTCTTCTTTTATTTCACCAATTACTTTTTTGAAAATATCAGTAAGATTCCTATTTAGAACTATAGTATTAAAATAATTATTTCTATCTTTAATCTTATAATCTTGCTCTGCGATTTTTTTATATTCTTGCTTTAAATTATTTAACCAAACTTCTATTAAAGGTTTACTTAAAGTTGCATCATGATTTATAGCATTAATTAAATTATGATAAACATCTTCTATAAATTTTAATATGTGTTTTTGAGTAGCTATTTCTTGAGAAAAAGATTCTTCTGCTTTTAAAAGAGCTGAATTTAATTGCGCTTTAATTAAAGGAGTTACAGGACGAATAACATTTAGTTCTTTGTATTTAGCAAGCCAAGCGTCTGTTTCTTTTATATATTTGTTACTTCTATACAGATAGATCCATTTTTCAAAAGTTCTAAGATAATTATCTCTTATATGTTTTATTGACTCGATTTGAGCTTGATAAGATTGTTTATTATCAATATTATTGATTACATTACCTAATAAAAGTATATAAAAATATTCGTCTTTTTGATTATATGGACTTGCAATATAATCTCTTATAATTCTATTAAAGGCGTTTAACCAGTATTTTTGATTAAGTTCATGAATATTTATATTATCATAAGTATTAACAATACTTGTATATATCTTATCTAAATTATCAGTAAACATAAAAATGGGGGATACAATAGATAACGATTTAAGATTTTGATTACGTCTAAATAAAAGAGCATTTTTCTTACCCGATAAAATATTCTTAATACTCTCTCGAGTGGTACCATTAAGTAATAAACCTCTTATATAATCTAATATATATATAATATTAGATTGAGCTACTTCTAAAGATTTGAGCGATAGCTTTATGCTTTTAATATCATTATTTTTCAATAACTCATTAATATAATTTATATCTGATACCATACGAGTTAATTTAGTTTTTAAATCTGATGTATCAAAATTAACCTCTTCAATAACTTGTTCATCTAAAATCTTATTATATTTATTTAATATCTCACCAAGATTATTAATAAATTGCTCTTTTTTTAAAGGATCTGTATCAAAACTATGCTTCAGCTCTTCTATTTGATAATCAATATCTTTAATTAAATCTTTTATATCTTTAAATTTTAAAAATATACCATCCTTAATAGCATTAAAATTTTCTATTGAAGTTTGTTCCTTAATCTCTTCATTTAGTTTATTTAGCTCTTGATTAGAAATACTTTGCAATTCTCTCTCTTGAGCAGAATCAATAGGCTTTAAAAACTCAAAATCAGAATCTTGAGATATCTTTTTATCTATATCTTCTATAGAAGATTTAATTAATTTTTCTAATTGATCTTTTATAACAGGCTTTAATTGACCGGACTTTGATAAAATCTGATCTAATAAACTTCCTGATGGAGGTAATTGATTGGCAGGTTCTTGCGATTTATCTGGTTCTTCATTAGTACCTGTTTGACCTGAAGTTGGTACAAGCTCTACTAAACGATTAAACAAGTTTTTCACAGTAGAAGATAAATTTTGTAAAAAACTTATATCTCCTGATAAGTTGTTTGCATTAGCTGGTCGATCCATAGAAAAAATCGATAAACAATAAAATAGTAAAAAACATAAAAATAAAATAATTCTACTTATAAACATAATAAAAACCCCGATTATAAATATTTACTATTTTATTATAATTTTTTTTAATTTTATAAATCAACAAAAAAAAATTATAATAAAAAAATAAAAAGCCTGAGTATATCGCTCAAGCTTTTTAATAAAATTATGTTAAAGCAAATTATTTAGTTATTTCCTGCCAATTCTTTCCTGTTTTAGTACTTATTGACAAATTAACATTCCAATCAACAACCGATTCTAAAACATCTTTAACCAATTTTGAAACTTTCTCAATATCAGATTTGTTTACTTCTAAGATAAGCTCATCATGAATTTGCAAAATCATTTTAGCATTAAAATTATTTTTTTTAATAGCTTTATCTAGATTTATCATACCTAATTTGACTATTTCAGCAGCAGTACCTTGAACAACTGTATTAATTGCTATACGTTTAGAAAGTTCAAAAATATTTTTATTTTTTTCATTAATGCCTGGGACATATCGACGCCTTTTAAATAACGTCTCTACGTACCCTTTAGATTTAGCATCTTCTATAACAGATTCCATCCACTGGTTTAACTGAACGTATTGGCTCATAAATTTCTTTATGTAATCATTGGCAAGACTATGAGTTATATTAAGCTCTTTAGAAAGCCCATGAGCTGTCAGACCATATAAAATACCAAAATTAATTCTTTTACCTATCTGCCTTTGCTCACTACTGATAGTTTCTTGATCCTGATCAAAAAGTCCTGCTGCTGTTATTGCATGAATATCTTTATCTTTTTCAAATGCATCAAGTAAAACTTTATCTTGAGAAATATAAGCAAGAACACGAAGCTCTATTTGGGAATAATCAGCAGATAAAAATAAGTTATCCTCTTGAGATTTAAAAGCTGATCTAATTAAAAATCCATCAACTGGTATATTTTGCAAATTAGGCTCTGAACTTGATAATCTACCAGTGGTAACTGAAGTTTGGCTAAATGTTGTATGTATTTTATTTGTAAAAGGGTTTACATAATCCAATAAACTTTCTAAATAAGTACTCTTTAATTTAAAAAGTTCTCTATATCTCATAATCATTTTGGGAATATGATGTATCTTTGACAGTTCTTTTAATACTTCATGATCGGTTGAATATGAAGTTCTTTGAGCAGTTTTTTTAATAGCAGGTAACTTTAGATGAATAAACAATAGTTCTTCAAGTTGTTTGGGAGAATTTAAATTAATAGAAGAGTAACTTTCATCAAGCTGTAAAATAATATCTTTATAAAGTTTGTCTATCTCTTGAGTAACTCTTTGATTAATATCTTGAATTACATTCTTATCCAAAATAATACCAGACTTTTCTATATCAACCAAAATATCAATTAATGGAATTTCTAGATTATAAAATATATCTTCCATACCCGCTTTCACAATTTCGGGAGAAAATAAATTATAAAGTTTAAGAGTTTGATGAGCATCAGCTGCAGCATATTCTGTCGCTAATTCTATATCAACATAAGAAAAATCTTTCAGTTTATTTTTTTTAACTACATCATCAAAACTTAGCATAGGCTCATTAAAAAAATAATCAGATAGCTTTTTAAGACCAATTCTAGGATTCTCACTTGCAAGTAAATGTGATAATAAATGAGCAGCAATCATTGTATCAAATACCACACCTCTTAAATTAATTCCTGAAACATAAAACATTAATATATCAAATTTAGCATTATGCAAATATTTTTTAATATTTGGGTCTTCTAAATATGGCTTTAAAGTATTCAATACATATTCTTTTTCAAGTTGCGTTTGCTCTGTTTTATGACCAAATGGTATATAATAAGAACTTCCAACTTCAACAGAAATCGATAATCCTACCATTTCACTTGATAGCACCTGAAAACCGGTGCTTTCTGTATCTAATGCAAAAGCTTTATACTGTTCTATTTTATCACAAACCTCTTTCAAGTCTTGAGTATTAAGAATTGCTTTAAAATTATACTTATCTTTAAGCCTAATATCATTCTTAATCGAATTTTGACTTCCAATATTAGTCAGTTCATCTTTATCAATAGTTTTTAAAAGACTTTTAAAGTTATATTTCCTAAAAAATTCTTGAGCATTAGACCACCTATCTAAACTAAAAGTACAATCTTTTTCGTTGCACTCTATCTGATATTGGCGTAAAATAAACAATTCTTGAGATAAATAAGCATTTTCTTTACCACTTATTAATAGATTTTTAATACGCTCTGATTTAACTTCTTCAATGCCTGAATAAACATCATCAAGAGAATTAAATTTAATTACTATTTCTTTTGCAGTCTTTGGCCCTATACCTTTTACTCCCGGAATATTATCTGAAGAATCTCCAACCAAAGCATAATAAAATGATAACTTAGAAATATTAAATCCATAATCTTCTTCAAAACTATTGATAGTAACTATCTTATCTTTAAATGGATCTAAAATTACAGTCTTATCACTCAAAGACTGGGCCATATCTTTATCTGAAGTTACTAAAACCGAAAAGGTATCTCCATCAAATTTAAATTTCTGAGCAACTGTATGCATTAAATCATCAGCCTCTATACCATGCTGAAATAATTGCTGAAGTCCAATAGAATCAGCAAATTCCATAATTATATCTTTCTGTTGAAATAGATCACTAGGAGGTGCTTGTCTCGTTTCTTTATATTTAGGATAAAGTTCTTTTCTTGCGTTTGAACCATAACTATCCCAAACTAAAAGCATATATTTCGGTTCATATTTATCTATTAACTTTTTTATCATACGACAAAAACCATAGACAGCATTGACAGGAATTTTTTGTTCAAATCTTAATTCAGGAATACTATAATAGGCTCTATATAAAAAAGAAGAACCATCGATAATAAAAAAACTATTTTTCAAATCTTTATCTATCACTTAAACCCTTTAATTTTTAATCAATTTACCATATACTTATAATACTATTATATCACAAAATTAAGATTTGCGCTAATTTTTATTTTCAATAAGATATTAATAAGCTGTAAAAAACAAAATTAAATATAAGTTATTACATAGATATACATTTACCGTTTGATTTCTCTTTTTTAACATCCTTTTTACTATCGTCTTTCTTCTTTTTTTCAATCGTTGCAGTTCCTTTAAAAGAATTTGCTCTTTTAAAGGGAATCCTAATCGATCGACGGTTTGACAAACTGCTTCTTCTTGGCAAAATACCTGATTCTCTTAAATGCTTTTCTGGCAATAATTCTTCTTCAAAAGCTCCAGCTTCACGAAGTATCTCAATCATTTCTGAACATCCATTATCAATAGCTATTTTTAAAGCAGTATTATCTAAAAAATTTTTATTCTCTAGAGATGCTCCACATAGTATTAAAAGATTGACAATAAATTTATTGTTATTCATTACCGCAAGCATTAATGGAGTAAAATGTAAAATATTACAAATATCAGGATTAACACATCTCTGCATCAAATCCTTGGCTTTATCCTCATCACCCACAGCTGATGCAATAAGCAGCTCTCTCTCCATTGAGCTCAAACCACTATTCTTATAAGGATCATCTAAACTGTGCATTATAGAGTCATACATCTTTTTATGATTATCCAATTCTAAAGAAAATTGCTGTTTTAGCTGATTAAGACCATTTTTCTCAATATATTTTTTTAAGAAAAATCTCAAAAGGGTCGATGAAGTTATAGGATTGAATGAATCAGCATCAACAAAATTAAAAACAATTTTAACCAAACTTTCATTCTCTATTATAGACTTAAAATTTTTGCATACTAATTTTAGAGCAAAATATTGCTTTATATTTTTTAAACTTAAATTTATATCATTTAAATAGCTTTTTTGTTTATTAACAGTGAAAAATATAATATTTGATAAAATATCCTCGCCCAAGGCCATAAATTTTATTTCTTTCTCCATAGAAAATAAGTTAATACAGATCGAAGCAGTAAATAATAATATAATTTGAGTTATATATCTTAACATCATAAACCCCCAATTAATAAAATTAAATTTAATAATTAATATATTATAAAATATACTTGATTCTATTAAAGAATTAGTTTTCACTATTAACAAAATTTAAAGGTAATAATATAAAGCTGTTTATAAATAAAAATAAATTAGGTATAATTATTATCTTAAGTTAAATGTACAATCATAAAGCAGCAGAACAATGTATATTATAGAAGGCAATATCGGAGCCGGAAAAACTACGTTTTTAAGATTAATCAGCCAAATTTTACCAGAAATTAACCCTTGTTTTGAACCAAAGACGTGGCGTAATGAAGTGGTAGGAGAATCATTATTAAATAATTTTTACCAAAACCCAAAACGCTGGGCCTATACCATGGAAATTTTTGCAATGACCTCCAGAGCTGTAGAAAGTATTAAAGAACAAAGTAAAACAACTTATAAAATAAAAATCTCTGAAAGATCTATCTATTCAGGGCACTATTGTTTTGCGATTAACGGACAAGAAAACGGTTACTTTACCTTACTTGAATGGCAGATATATCTAAATTGGTTTAATTTTATTGCTACTAAAAAAAATCAACTACCAAAAGGATTTATATACTTAAAAGTAGATCCTGAAAAAGCTCTTGAAAGAGTAAAAAAAAGAAATCGCTCATCAGAAACAGAGATAAGTCTAGAATATTTAAAACAAATTGATAATGCTCATGAAACTTTTTTAATAAATAAAATAGGCGTTATTGAAGAGTTAAAAAGCATACCAGTATTAACAATCGATTGTAATCTAGAATTTGAATCTGACAAAGAAATAATGCAGAAATATGCAAAAACAATTAAAGAGTTTATATTAAAATCTATCTAATAAAATTAATTTATAATTAATTTATTATCCAAAAATGTTTCTATTAAATTTACAATTTCACTTGAATATGAAATTAAATTATATTGATTCAGTCCTAAAAGTTCATCAAATTGATATGTTTTATACTTTAAATTAAATGTAGAACAATATCCATTTTGTATAGAATCTTCAGGATCAAAATTAACACAATATGCACTATTTTTAATAAGCGGCATATAAATAATTATAGGTATATCTGCATTTAAGTCTTTAAAAATATTTATTTTACCAATATTAGAATAATCAATATCAGGTAACTTAACACCATTATCCTTTGCATAAATTTCCGCTTTTTTTAATTCAACAGCACTTTTAACATTAGTCGAATAGTCAAAAATTATCATAATATCGATCTTACGATTCTTTCTAATTAAAGGTGCTATTGGTAAATTACATGCCAAACCTGCATCTAATAAAGTAATACGTTTATAATTTTTTAAATTATGTTTATCAAGGCTATAAGCAAAATTAGAAACTTTGGCAGGTGAAAGTCTAAATTTATGTAATTTATCATTATTAATAGTCAAAAGATCTAATGTTTTTGATAAAGCAGTAGAGATACTATCTCTGTAGTTTTCAAGCAGCTCTTTAACACTAACTGTAAAAGCTGATCCCCATATACCCATCAGATAATCAAGACCTAACTCTAAAGAATAATCAGTCGATACTCCATTGATAAATTTTCTACCAAAAGACCAAGAGGGTATAAAGGTATTACTTTCGATAAAGCCTATTTCATAAGGATTATATTCAACCCATTCATAGCGATTATTAGTATCTATATCTCCAACAATAGAAGTACATATTGGCATAGGCATTTGGCCATCATCGATTTTATTTCTAAAGTCAGAAAATTTTGGCATATCGCTCTTTACTAATCTGGTAAGAATATTATACTGTTCTTGATAATTTAAGTATCTGAACCAACCTTTATTTAAATCGCTAAATAAAGTTTCTGCCAATAAAACTCCCCAAATGCCTACCATATTACAATTTTGACCATAAAATAATTTATATAGACTATTTTCAAGCATAAACTTAATACTTACGCTCAAATATAAGGGTTTAGAAACTTGCTCTTTAACAAGTCTTATATTATCAAATAGATCCAAATTATGACCATAAATTGAAGATATAGCCCAAGTTGAACCTGACAAGGCAGAAATATAAGTAACCGTATCTAACAAACCAGATAATTTAAGACCTGCTAAAGCTCCTAAAGTTGATATCATTGCCCTATAACCTCCGCCGCTAAAACATAATGCTATACGAGGAACTTGATTATTATTTAATTTTACCGAAATTAAATTTTCAATAGCAGATTTTACCTTAATATCTCTGTTTTTTAAAAAATTTAATTCTTGATTAGATAATTCGGTAGATATTCTGACTCTTGCTTGTGTGGAGTTATAAACATTTGTACCTTCAGTTTTAATAATATCTTTTAATAAACTATAAAAAGACCATCCACCTATTATTCTGTATTTTTTCTCTTTATTATCTAGATTATTTTCAGAAAACAAAAAATTAAATATTATTAAAATATAAAAAAATATTAATCTTTTCATAAATAAAATTTAAACATAAGACAATTAAGGTTAAACAAATTATTATAAATTATATTTCCCTAAGTCAATATTAAATATATAAACAAAATAGTCCCACTACAAACAATGGAACTATTTAATTAATTTTTTTAAGATTTTAAAGATAAAATATTTAGAATTTATTTTTTATCTAATTTATAAAAACGATGTTTACCAACTTTTAAAATCTGACCTGGTTCAATTTTTATTTGTGCTTTAAAATCAGTTATTTTTTGATTATCAAGTGAAATTCCGCCCTGTAATATTAATTGCCGTGCTTCACTTGAAGTATTAACAGCCTTAAGATGCTTTAAAAGATCTACAATCCAAATTTCTTTACCAAAAAATTCAGTACAATCAAAACTGTTTACTTGATCATAATTTTTATTTTGAAAAAGATCTTCAAAAGTTTTTTGAGCTAAGTCTGCCTCATCTTTAGACCAAAACCTTGAAACTATGTCATAAGCCATAGCCTTTTTAAGATCCATAGGATGAAATTTTGACTCAGCAACATCTAATTTCATCTGATTAATCTCATCCTGAGTTTTATGAAGCAAAACCGAATAGTAACGCCACATTAATTCATCAGAAATAGACATTAATTTTCCATAAGCATTTTCAGCTGTTTCAGTAAGACCTATAGTATTATTAAGAGATTTAGACATCTTATTATGACCATCAAGTCCTTCTAAAATAGGTAGAGTAATAATTACTTGAGGCTCTTGACCATACTGTTCTTGCAAAAATCTTCCCATTAACATATTAAAAGTCTGATCAGTACCACCTAATTCAATATCTGAAAATAAAGCTACTGAATCATATCCCTGAAATAATGGATATAAAAGTTCATGAAAACTAATAGGCTGATGCTTTTCTATTCTATTTTTAAAATCTTCACGTTCTATAAGTCTTGATAAAGTAACTTTAGAACATAAGGTCACCATATCTCTTGCATTTAAATTATTAAGCCAATCAGCATTATAACATATTTTAAGTTTATTAGGATCTAATACTCTTGTAACTTGCTCAAAATAAGTTTTAGTATTTGACTCAATCTGTTGAACTGTTAAAGGAGGTCTAGTTTTTGAACGACCTGTAGGATCTCCTATTTGGGCAGTAAAATTACCAATTAAAAACAAAATATCATAACCCAAATCTTGAAATTGTCTTAACTTAGAAAGTACTACTGCATGACCAAGATGAAGATCGGGAGAAGTAGGATCAGCGCCAAACTTAATTTTTAAAGTCTTTCCGGATTCTAATTTCTTAATAAAATCTTCTTCAGGTATAATTTGCTCAGTACCTGCCTTAATTTTTTCAAGTTTTTCCACTATATCGTTTTTCATTAAATTTATACTCCAAGTAGTGATCTTATTAGTACTATAATTGATGATAATTTATAAGAACATAATATTATAATCTGTAATATAAAAACACGCAATGCACTACCAAACAATATCATTAACAACAATGGTGCAAAAATCATAAGTAAATCTTGATATTCAGAATAATTAGATACTTGACCAAATCTTGAATTAGTATCCTTTAAAGCAAAAATATACTTAAATATATTTACTATAAAACTGTAAAAAGCAATAAAGACATTAAAACAAATAAAGGATGTCAATAAAAATAAGCAAACTATATTAAAGCTTGAGCCACCGTTCATAGCATGGTGCGCCCACCTAAGAGATATATCTTGACTGGTTAATATTTTAACCAAAAACAATTCTGATAAATATGCACCATATAATAAAGTTGATAAGCTTAAAGCTATTGCGGAAAATAAAATACTTGAAATAAATGGAGTCGCATAAAAGATAAATAACTTATACTTTGTGCCTATTTTACTCGATAAATTTATCGGTATAGAAGTTGGCAATGCTATACCAAATATCAACATAAATATAAAATTTAAAGAGCTTAAGTATAAAAGTGGATCGAATTTCATATAACCAGTATCTTTTGCTGTACTATCGCCTAATTTGTTAGCAACAAAGGCTTGTACTATACCGTTAAGATTAACGGTAAAAAAGTAACTTATTATGAATATAGTAAAAGAAAAAAGCAATTGAGCTGTATTTGTATTAATCATAAATCTCATTAAAAAATAATAAATATAATAAAAAGTTTTTATTTATAGTTTAAATAATATTTGATATTTAATCAAATGCACCCAATTTACTAATCTTTTAACGGAACAATAATTAATAATAAATTTTAGAATTTGGACTTTAACTCATTGATTATTTCTGTTTTTTCTAACTCTGCTTCAATTTCTTCAATCGTAGGCAAACTACTTTTTAGCTCTTTAGGTAAATTTTTGATAATTTCTGTTTCATATTCTGCAATGCCAATTGGTTTTTTTATATCACGTAATGCATATTCTGCAGTGAAATTCTTTTTAGATTTACATAACAACAAACCAATTGTTGATTTATCAGTTTCATCGCGTAACAAATCATCACAAGCAGATAAATAGAAATTTAATTGTCCAACATCACGTGGATCGAATTTTCGTGCTTTGAGTTCAACTACTACATAGCATTTTAGTTTTGTATGATAAAAAAGAAGATCTATATAGTAATCTTCTTCATCAATTTCTAAATGATATTGTCTTCCGACTAAGGCAAAACCTTTACCCATCTCCAATAGAAGTTTTTGCACATGGTCTATCAAGCCCTGCTCTAAATCTTGTTCTAAATGTTCTTCTTGTAAGGTTAAGAAATCAAAGATATATGGATCTTTAAAAGCTTGTTGTGCTATATCTGTTTGTGAAGTTGGAAGTGTCTTAGAAAAATTGGTTATTGCTTTTCCTTCTCTGTTATATAAATCTGTTTTAATTTTAATTTCTAAAGTAGTTCTGCTCCATCCGCACTCAATAGTCTTTTGGGCATACCAGAGACGTTCTTTATTATTCTTTATTTTCTCTAATAAAATAGCATTATGACCCCAAGGAATGTTAAAGATTGGTAGGTTATCCAATTGTGCCACAGCTTGTGGCACTTTTTGATAAGCTAGATAAAAGGCTCTCATTCTAAATACGTTACGTTTGGAAAAACCACCCATACCTGGGAAAGAACTCTGTAAATCATTTGCTAATTGTTCTATAACTTTAGTTCCCCAATGTACCAATAAAGTTTTAGCAATTCTTTGTTTACTGATAATATAGATTTTGCTTGAGCTTCTTTAATACGATTTCTAATATACTTTAAGGTTTGAGCATATTCTTTTAAAAGTAAAGCTTTTGAAATTTCTTTTTTAGATGATATAATATGACATATAAGTCTCCTATAACTTTTGGTGGATGACATATTTTTGCTCTGTTAAGGATTGCAATCTGAACAGAGCATTTTTTTGACTTCTATAATTATAGCACTTTGTTAATTGTTATTTAATCATGATAATAAACTTCATGTTTATTAGTGCTACTCAATATTCTATGAACAGATGCGTGATTGAATTTAGCATTATTCCTGTTTAATAAATTGTGTTCATTTAAGTACTTTGCTATTTTTCTTATTGACAAACCTGCATTCTTTAGTTCTTTCATTTTGTTTAATATTGCTTGTTCTAGCTTATTCGGAAGGACATGTTGATTGTCGGAGGTAAGTTGAAATCCAAATGGTATATGGCCAACTCTTTTACCCTGCAGTTTTTTCGCATGCAATGCTGCTTTAGTTCTTTCGCCAATTCTTAATTTCTCGAATTGGGAAAATTGATCGATCATTCCCCTGTACCGTGACAATTTTTAAAATATAACATACTCAGAGAATTCATCAAGAATTCTCTTGATCACTCTATCCTACGCTGCAATCCTGGGAATCAGGAAAACGGACTCCTTCTCATAGTGCATTAAGATTACTTGAAATAATAGATAAAAATATTTATAGGCCCCTATAATTTGCTATAAATTCCTAATGTTGGATAGGGTAAAATTATCTTAAATTTAACTTTAAAAATTAAGGTGTTTTATGCCACAAGTTATTAATGAACCCTCATTAGGAGGTAATATAGGAGCTGGATTAGGATCTGGTTTAAACCAAGGATTACAATCCCTGGTACAAAATCTTATTACCAATAAACAGCAACAACAACAAAGACAAAATACTATATCAGGTTTACAAGCATTAGGAATATCGCCACAAGATGCTTCACAGTTACAAGGTCTTCCTGAATCTTTGCAGTCTATTGTACTTAAAAATTATCTTGGATCTGCTGGAAATACAGGATTAGATCAAGTATTATCTGCTATTAGAGGTGAGCCTGTTGCATCACAAGGAGCAACTTTAAGTAATTTATTGGGAATATTTCCACAACAAGAACCTCAATCCTCTGAATTAGCAAACCTATTGGGAGGTGTGCCTCAACAACAAAATATATCCTCAGAAACTCCTGATTTGGCACCAATACCATTACCACCTGGAAAAACTCTACAGGAGGCTTTAAGAAATCCTAGAATCACTCCAGATCAAAGATTAAAAATAGAAAAAATGATTCAGCAACGTGAACAACATTCAGAAAAACAATCTTTAGCGGAAAGAAAATTTAATGCTGAACAGGAACGTATAAGATCTCATGATTCAAGGGTTGAACAAGCTAAAATAGATAAAGAAACATTACCTATTTACCAGGAAAATATTAAATTAGCTAAAAATGCTGACGAAAATAATAAGAGATTAGATCGAATGGAGAAAATACTTGCTAAAGGCAATTTAGGAACACCTATCTTTAATGCTACAATAAAGAAGTTATCTAAAGGCATATTTGGTTTTGGTATAGATTTATCATCTTTGATGACAGCAGATGCGCAAGAATTTGAAAAGCTTAGTGCACAATTTGCAAGCGGCGCCAAAGAAGTTTTTCCTGGTAGAGTTACTAATTTAGATCTTGAATCTTATATGAAACAAATACCTAATTTATCTCAGAGCGCAGCTGGAATTCAACGTATAATTAATTCTATGAGAACAGCTAATAAAGCAGCACTTTTAAGAAAAGATACAATGATTCAACTAATTAATGTTTCAAGGTAAATTTTTGAGTGGATCATTTAGATACTGATTTTCTCAACCTTATAGTTGTTTACATATTGTCTTTATGATTATTGTTACAACAACAACAGCAAAGTTCTCTAATAATCCATCTTAATATTACAAATATTAATACTGGCGGAAAAAGCAAACAACATATGACTTTAACCGCCAGCCATAAAATATGAAATATGGTGATTAGAGCCATATTTATATATGTTATAATATTATTTATAATAATTGTGTTGTCTTGTTTTTTTTCCATTTGTCCCCTTATTAGAAAATATACACCAACAACTATTAGCACTTGAATAGGCGCATATTTAGGAAATCAGTTATTTAAGTAGATTTCTTCTAATAATTTTTGTTACCACATAAGTTATGATACCTGCTTGAATGGCCCAAATACATGATTTTATTATTTCTCCTGTAATAGCTCCAATTAATGTTTCTATTGTATGCATCGTTTGTGGGCTCAGTGAATTTAAAAACTCTGAGCCCAAATATAAAGCTATAGCTGCATATATCACTACACTCAAAATAATATATTGTTTTTTAGTCATAAAACCATAATATTTTTTTTCTGTTTCCATTTATCCCCCTAAATGAATTTGATTGTACTAATTAGTATAATACTTAAAATAGGCTAGCACAAAAGCCTAGGGGTTTACTTCTTTCCCTTTCACATATTGTCTTTATGATTATTATTGCAACAACAACATCGAAGTTCTCTAATAATCCATCGTAGTATAAAAAATATCCATACTGGTGAGAAAAGAAGACAGCATATGGCTTTGACAAGCTGCCACAAAATATGAAATATAGTGACCAGAGCTATCTTGATATATGTTATAATATTATTTATCATATATTTAATCAAAAAGCATCCGCTACAATGTCACTTGAAGATGTTTGGAATGCTAAACAAATATTATCACAACCAAATGTTAGTAATCTAAAAGGTATAAAAAATTATTTACCTCATTTAGATAAAGCATTAGAATCTGCTTATAAGTCAAATACACAATTTGCACAGGAAGTAAGTGAATTTACTGATTTAAGTAATGCATTAAAGACAACTAATATAGCCTATGATTTTGCTAAAAAGTATTTAGGTAAAATTAATGTAAGAAATCCATTAACATATGCGCTTCTGGGATTAACTGCATCTGGAACAGGATTGCCAAAAATAAAATTGGGCGCTGCTTTAGCTGGTGCAACATTACCTTACCTTTAGGTGAAGCAAATAGGGTTTTACAAATAGCTATAAAATCACCTACTTTTAGAAAATATTATGGAAGTTATATAAGTAGTGCTCTTTCAGGTAATGTTAAGCAAGCACAAACTGCTGTGAGAAATTTAGATAAAATAATTACTTATGAAGAAAATAAACAGAGGGATTAATCCCTCTGTTTATTATTTAATTTAGATTCTAATACTATAATTCTATTTTCCAATTCTTCTATAGCATATTCAAGATCATCTTTATCACTAATTAATTTTTCTTGTTTGTCATCTAAATCTTTAATAGTAACATTAATACTCCACAAGCTTAATAAATAGAACCAATGTCTTGCTATATGGTTACATATCTTATTAATTGTATTACTATCATAATTATATAAAAATATAAGAATAAGTATTGCTATTACAGAATATTTCACCCAAATATGATATTTTTTTTCCATTTGTCCCCCTAAATGAATGTGATTATATTAATTAGTATAATACCTAAAATACGCTAGCACAAAAGCCTAGGGGGTTTACTTCTTTATCTTTATAACTATTATTTAGTCACTAGTCTAAAGTTGGTTAAATTTTTAAGTATTAATTCATTTGAGTCTGTAATAATCTAATATTTAAAGGGGTCGATAAATTAGACCCCTCTTACCTAAGCTGGTGCAACATTACCTTTAAGTGAAGCAAATAGGGTTCTACAAATGGCTATAAAATCACCTGCTTTTAGAAAGTACTATGGGAGTTATATAACACATGCCTTGATGGGTAATGCTAAGCAAGCACAAACCGCTGTAAGAAATTTAGATAAGGTAATTACTCATGAAGTAAAGAAATTAGATTAGTATTGATGTTCCAAAGCCGAGCGTTAAAGCTTAAGGCTTTGGTTGTTAATAATTTTATATATAAGAGGCTATTTAGTAGACGAAATTATACTATGAATTACTTTTGCTATTGTTTTAATAGTAGGATTACCCTTTAATGCACGATATAAAGTTGAACGTTGTATGCCTGTGTTCTTAGATAATATGGACAAATCAATCAGGATTCACTTTTTCAATTACTAAATTATCTACTTATGATTTAGTAACTAGTCTAAAGTTGGTTAATTTTTTAAGTATTAATTCATTGAGTCTATATAAAGTATCGTAATAGTTTCTAATACTTTGTGATATTATATAAGCATTTTCTTGATCATAATCATGAACCGTTGCGTTTCTAGAATCTCCTATTTTAAATAATTCATTAGTAGTATTTTCGTCTATAATCTGTAATTTATAACATTCTCTAACTACTTTTTTGGGAGAATCTAATTTTATTTCATATTCTTTTTCTAAGTATAACTTTAAAAATTTCCACGCTGATTCGTAACACATTTCATAGTGCTTAATAATTGAAGTTATCAAATAATCTTTTAAGTGTTCAGGAATATTCTGACATTCAAAAACTGATATTGCTTTTTCTAAGGCAAATAAAGATTTAGCAAATTTCTCATACTTATACTTTAATTTTTCCATACAATTCCTTCTCTTAAGATATTGTTTTTTAAGGCTTCAGGAATATTCTTAAAATCTACTATATCAACTTCTTGAACAATATTTAGAGCATCAATCATATTATTCAATTGTCCTCTTTCGCTCATAGTTAAAAGCCGACCAGCATCAATCGCAATATCTATATCGGATCTTTCATTATGTGTACCCCTGGCTCTAGATCCAAATAAATATATTTTTGCATCAGGGTAAAATATCTCTATTACTTTTATTATTTGTTCTTTTACTTTATCAGGTATTTTATCCATGTTATTTTTACTCCTAGTATCTTTATTATTTAATTTTATTCAACACTGTTTAGCTTTCTATAAAATTTACTTAGTTCACCATTTTCTTTAAGGTCTTCAAATGCCATTTCTAATGCTAATTCTACTAATTGAGTTTTAGTCACTTTTTGATTTTGCTTAAATTTTTTTCTTCTCAAAGTAATCCACGTCTCATCCAATTGAGAAAGTATAGGCATGCGTAAATTGAAAGTTGTTTTCTCTCTACTATCATTTATTGTTTTATTGATAACGGTATTTATTTCTTTATTGCTTTCTTGTTTGCTAGATATATTATTGCTTACGTGTTCTATTGTCATATTGTTATCTTTGTTTATTGTTCTATTTTCTTGCATCAAATCTGACATAATATCTGGAGTGCGTTGATTCTTATTTTTCATCATTTAATATCCTTTCTACTAGTTTTTTATAATCTTTTGCGCCTTGAGATGTAGGATCATATTCAAAAATTGTTTTACCAAATCCTGCTGCTTCGCTTAGTCTTACGTTATATTTTATAGGTTCACATACTTTGGTATTAAAGTATTTTTTTAATTGGTCAATTATCTCATTTGATTTTTTAACTCTCCCGTCAAAGAAGGTCAGTCGTACATAAGTGTGTTCTAATTTATTGTTATACTTTTTTACCGATTCTATACTCTTACTAAACTCTACTAAACTGTTTAAAGTAAGCACTTCAAGTGAGACGGGCGTTAAAACTTCTTCAGCATAAAACAATGAGTTAATAGTTAAAGTATCCCAAGAAGGCGATGTATATAGAATTACATAATCAAACTTATCCTCAAGAGGTTTTAACGCTTCACTCAAGCTCCTTTCTGCTCCAAACTCCTTTCTCCCTATTAATCTTTTTGCACCAGCTAGAGACTTGCCACCGCTTAATATCCATAAATTTGGCCTAGCAGCAAATATACATTCTTCTACTGGCAAAACCTCATTCAAAACTTCTGCTAATCCATGAGGAGGTTTAACTCCCAAAAGAAACGAATCCTGCCCTTGATCATCAGTATCTATTAATAGTACTTTTTTGCCTTTAAGTGAAAGACCATGAGCAATTGTTACACTCGAAGTTGATTTTGACACTCCTCCTTTACTCAAACTTATAGCAATCTTACGCATCTTATTTCCTTATGGTTTTATTATTTTCAATCTATAATGTTTTATTGTTATAATGCAATATTGTTATTACTTTATATTTTTATAAGATCGTAATTTATTATTTTTATACTGTTGTATTGCTATATTAAATAAAATAAGTTTTTTGTAAACTAAAGCTTATCTATAGTTTCCTCTATTTCAGGTACATTTTTTAATTATTTAAAGAAAATACTAAGAATTAATCCTACTATAGGGCTTTTGATATTTTATAGATCTACTATATCATTAGAAAATATTTATAACATTAATCTTTAAGTGGAGGGACCAAAAGTGCTACTAAACAAACTATTTTTAAACATAAGTCTAATTGCTTCAATTACATTCTATGGCTACATAATCTCTATGGAGCAAAATAAAGTAGGACTAAATTTAGACAATATAGAGTTTCAACGCACTTTTTCGCCTAAAATCCTTAAAGAACTTTGTGCAATATATATAGCACAGCAAAACATTAAAGTAGAAAATATTGGAGCAGATTTAACCGAATATACTCAAAAAATTAAAGCTATAGAATCAAAAACTATGCCAAAAAGACTTCAAGAATTGTTTTTAAGCATAGTTAATAAACAACCATTAGAAAAAATATTAAAAGCATTAGAAATGGTTGCTATAGCAGATAAATACTTTAACCCTGAAGAAGCTCATCTTTTAAAGAACAATTTAGCAAATTGTGATAAAATATTTTTCACTGTAGAATCTGTTCTATGTTTAATCGAAAAATTATCTAAAAACAGTTATTTGAAAGAGTTTCTTAAAACAGAAACAGAAATACTCAAAAAATATCATCTTGAACAAATGACTATTAACCCAAATATAAGGTCTATCTACTCTCTAGTGCAACTTTACGTGCTTGAGAGCAATATAGAATCAGCAAAGGAATTAACTGCTCTAATAGATACCGTAAATTGCATCAACTTTGAAGAACAAATACTTTATCTATCACTGAAGATCTCCAATTTAGAAAATGCTCTATTTAACGGTCAATTAAGCTATAAAGAAATATCTGATTTTATAAAACAAAATCTAAATGACAATATTGCTTTTCTTGATTTCGTTTGTGAGTTAATATTGGCCAGTAAAGAACTTAGTCAAAATTTTACCAAACATGAACTAGAAAGTTTTCTCCAAAATTATAAAGATTACTTAAAAGATAACAATGATAGATTTAACTTTATTGAAGATTATAGATCTATATTTATGTTCTATCTTTTAAATGAAAATTATAAACAAGAACTAGTTCAATTGATGTAGGAACTGCGCTAATTATATATGAGCTAATTAAATATCATAACTATAATTTTGATAATAAAATAAATATACCTTTTAATCTACTAGAACGAATTAGTGATCTAGAAGGTAGAAATATAATATTATTCTCAAAAGATATAAATACTATATCCTAAATTTTTATATGGTAAAAATTAACAAGAGACAATACGCTTTTAAAATATCATAAAATTGGCTATATGCATATTTAACTTATTAATAACTATAAAACAAAGGGATAATCCAATGAGTAAAATCAAATCTTTAATTCTGCTTAACCTGTTAAGTATATGTTCAATAACTTATTCAACTTCAGATGGTTTATACTCTCGGTACATAGGTAATTATATAGAGGAACTAAAAAAGATCGTTCACTGGAATAGTAATCATACTGTAGCAAAAGGGTTTATTAGAGATCTTGCAATAAGGCCATTTCTATCAGGCATTGTAGTTTCACATATAGCTACACAAGCTGCATTAAAAATACAAAAACGATATTCCAAAAACAAGAACAGTCATGATTATAAAAGATTTAGAAATACTTTAAAAAAAGTAAATGAATATTGTTATTATGCTAGTACAATTGCTTTTTTTTCTTTAATAACTATGTATTTACAGGACCTAGATCGATAATAGCTTTTCACTAAATTTAAATCATGAGTATAATACTGAATTCAATTTAGATTGAAATTAAGGTATTTTAAGAAAATTGCCATTTTCAATACTAACTTTGCTTATTATTCTTCAATAACTCAAATGCTAGGCTTAAAGTTATAAAAAGCAAATCTTTAAGTATTATAAACCAATTGCTACTATTAAGTATTAATTATCATTCTTTTTAAATCGCTCAAATAACGTAACCATCTCAGTACAACCTTCCTGTTTAGCATTATCTGCAGCAGATACTCCCGTTTTATCTTTTATGTAAGGGTCTGCATTTAATTCGAGTAATGCTAAAATACAAAGCACTGACCTATCTGCAGCTGCCATTCTAAGAGGGGTTACGCCATCATTATCCTGTACGTTCGCATCTATATCAGCACTATTAGCAAGCTTATGAAATATTGCAATAGTTCCACGTAATGTAGCATAATGTAATGCAGTACGTCCATATTCATCTTTTTGATTAACATCTATATCTTCACTAAACAACTGATAAAATAGAGATATATCTCCTTCACGAGCAGCTTTAACAACAGCCAAAGACTTTTCTTCTTTATTGCTTTTATCTGATGTTGTCACTTGCATTGCTTGAGATATAAAATTAATACTTAATACTAGTATTAAACTATAAATTAATTTATCCATATTTTATCCTTATTGAGTAAGAATTTAATAATTTGCTTAATAATAATCAACGTAAGGCTAACATAATTTCATTAAAAATCTATAGAAATATATAACTAAATATGGTGATTATAATTAATCATATCAAGATAGATATTCAATTTATCTTGATATGATTAAATTTAGGATTATAATTCTATTTCATTGATAGTTCTTCTTTGAAATTGTCCTTGATGTCAATCGTTTTACGTATTAAAGTTAGTATAGGCTTATATTTCTTTTTATAAGCCTCATGATCTTTCTCTGAACAGCTATCTTCCGTTCGTTTCTGATCACGCTTTAAAATCAATGGATCACGCTCATATTCTAATTCTGGAGTCTTTAGAGAGATAATGTCAGTTTTTGCAGGAGGTATATTTTCGTTGCATTTTAGTTTCTTGAAAATTACTAAAGTTACCGGATCTTCTTTTGAAGAATCACATTGCGTATCAACATTTAAATGGAAATTAGCACTTTCTATATAGTTCAATCTATAATTATCCACAAGCTTATCTAAAATTTTTGGTAAAAATTGAATCGCCTGTAGTAATCCTCCATGACTTGCGTTCCATGCGTTAAACTTTGTTCTAAAACCTACTGTAATTGCATCATCAACTTCAGAAAAATGATTATCTCCTCCCATACGCTCATTAAATTGTACCATTGCAATGGTTCCACCTGTAGCTAATCCTACTACTCCTCCACCAACAGCGCCTGCAGGACCTCCCAAATAAAACCCGCTTAAAGCTCCGGTTGCTATTCCTCCCAATCCAGGAAGCGCTAACCATTTCAAAGCCTTCATATGATCACGACCTGCGACTGTAAAAAAATCGCTATCGCTATGAAAATAAAGCAATACCTTATAATGTTTAGGTTGATATTTAGATTCAGTTCTTCTAGGACAACCAAAATATATAAGATATATATCTATAGGTTTTTCTATACGATTAGTAAATTCATTTATAATATTACATCCATGTGAATGCCCTAAAAATACCAATTCTGAATTTCTATATCCAGGAGTTTCACAAATTAGTTCTTTTAGGAAATGACCAGCATCCGTTCTACCTCCTTCACCCAACTCGCCATTCCATCTTAAAGAAAGTAACTCTAAATTTTTTTCTTTTGAGGTTGCATAAAAGGCTGCCAACTTTTTTATATGATTATAAACTAGACCTTTTAACTTTTTATCATTTTTATCAATATCTTTATGAAATATTTCAGAATTTTGCTGCCATGTCCCATGCACTGCTATAAAAACAATTAAAGCTTGTCTATCTTTAACCAAAGCTGGTCTATAGAATTGTCTTTTCCTTATATGATCTGGAAGAGTCCTGTCTAAATGTCTTCCATTAATCTTTACCGGATCAGGATTTGTAGGGTTATCTTGCCAACGTGAAGGAGAAACAATATCATCCGGCAATGAATCGCTTAATTGAATCTTATTCCTGGACTCAATTTTACAATTAGGACTAGAATAAACATAATTAGCTACCAAATTTGCTTGATTATTCTGCCTTGCTCTGGCTGCAGCCAATATCAGTGCGCGCTTTGCTTTAAAGTTTTCATACTCATCAGTACAAAGAATTCCATCGCCCACTAATGAATATTGCTTACTTACCGTATACATTTCTTGAGATAAATTTGATTGAGTATTAATAGGCTGAATCTCATCAGAAAAAGGAGTCCAAATATCAGCTGGATTAAGAAGTGTCCTATTATTAGCTTCTAAAACCTCTTCATTTACGTAAGCTTCAGATTCCAAAAATGGATTGTATCCTTGCAGATTGTTTGACTCAGACTCTTGTTCTTGAATTTGAGAGAATTCATCTGATTTTTCATCCGTGTCAAGGATTCTAATTATAACTTCATCGTCTACGTTTCCTATATTAAATTCATTATCAGACGCATATTCTGAATCTGACAATTCTTGATACAAAGGGTCTACATATTCCCGGTAATTATAACCTTTTTCTATATCATAATTTTCGGTATACCCTTGTTCCTCTAATAAAACTCGAGGACAGTCCATCGACTTTAATGCTGCGTTACTAATTAATATTGTAACTGTTAAAAATATTCTTACTATATTCTTTTTCACAAAATGTCCCTTTAAATATGTTAAAATTATTTTGTCATTTGAAGAAGAAGACTACCGATTCTACCATATTTTGCGTTAGTCTCCCAAACACAATAAAGACCAGCAGACAATGGTGCTAAAACTGCTGCTGTCATTAAGCAATAATATCCTCCACTTCCACACAACTCAAAAAAATCAACTTTCAATCCATGATTAATTAACCATTTCTTAAACCACTCTTGTTTTGCTAATTGCCCTAATAAAATACCAACAATTGCTGGTGGTAATATCCCACCATTTACACCCCAAATTAAAAGTGATAATTGCTCTCTTAAATTAGAACATGTTCTTAACCATTTCCAATTTTCATCCAATAGATTTCTAAATTCATAAAATTCTTCTTCAGTAAGAAATTTTCCTTTAGCTTCATAATATTCTTCAACTCTCTTTACATCTAAAGATTTTACGGCTTTGATTAAATCTTCTTTAGTAAACTCTCTTTGTTTAACTTTTACTTCATCTTTTGTTTTTGACATTGAATTAACAAAAGAAAAAAGCGATATAAATATAGCAAATGCTAAAAATTTTATTTTATTCATAATCTTATCCTTTAAATTTGTTTTTTATATTAAATTTATCTTAATTCAGTTAATCAATTTAGTAATTCATAATATCTCCTTACTGCGTTATAATGTTCTTTTAAAAAATACAATTTTAATCACTATCATCTAATAATATTTTAATTTTTTGGACTATTCAAAAGCCCTTTTGACGTTGTCAATTTTATTTTATAACTAATTTTGCTTTAATAAGACATTTATTGACTGTATTATACTAATAGACAGGGTAAATAATTTAAAAAATTTTAAAAATAGTTTGAAAAGTTAGACGGGATCAATATTTTGAATATTATTATTTAATAAAATAAAGTATTAACTATTTTATTAACCATTTACTCAGCCCTTCTAAATTTAGATTTTGCTAATGCCTCAAATAAAAACATTGACTGTGAGTAGGCATTGATTAATATTATAATTGGTAATATTTTTGTTATATTTTTTTTCATATTAATCTCATTTTATGAAATATAAAGTATATAATCTAATTGATCTTGTTTTAATTTAATTTTATTTTATGCTTTTGCTAAATAATGATGGAAACTATAATATTATAAAACTATATAAATTCTCTCAAATAGCTCTGCATTCTACCATATTTCTCACTTGTATTCCAAACATAATACAAGCCAAGAGAGATTGGAGTCATTATGCTAGCCAAAATCAAAGGAGATAGTATTATTTTTTTGTTATATTCAAATTTCTTTTCATTTATCCCTAATTTTTTAAACAATTTCTTACCAAACGAACTTTTTGCAAAAAGAGAAGCCGATAATAAGGTTAATGGAGTAAACACAATAGCAACATTTGCCATCCACCATACAACAGATATTTGTTCTCTCAAATCGGAATGAAAATTAACCCAATTCCATTTTTTATGTAAAATATCTCTAAGTTCTGCTCGTACATTCTCAGGAATCTTACCTCCACTTTTTTTATATTCCTCAATTAAATTTAAATTTAATGTCTTCATGGCCTTAATAAGATCCTCTTTAGTAATCTCAGTTTTTGCCATTGGACTTATAAAATAGAATGTTGATATAAAAACAGAAAATAACAAAGTTTTTATTTTATTCATATTGTTCCTTATAATAAATTTTAATTACATTATACCTAATAATATTTTAAATTTTATAACTATTCAAAAGCCCTTTTTGCGTTGTCAGTTTTATTTCATAGCAAATTTTGCTTTTAATAAGATATTTATTGTTTGCATAATGCAAATAGATAATATAAAAATTTTAAAATATTATTAAAATAGTTTGAAAAATGTGATCAGATCGTTATTTCGTTTATTATTGGCAATTTGATAAAAAAATAAAAACATAAAAATTAATCCAAAATTAGTAAAAAGGTTGCAAATTACCTTTGTTTTAATAATTTGCAACATGCAACACACTTATACAATTAACAACATTTAATCAACTTTTTAAAGCAGCTTTTTATTTTTGTGCTGATTCCTTTTTTGAAAGGATAGAATCCAAATAAACAATCTTCAAAGCAAAAACATATTATTATTCTCAAAAATATATATCCTGAAGCTTAAATTTTTATATAGTCAAAATCTACAAGAGACAATATGCTTTTGAAAATAATTTTATCAAACTGAAGTTACTTAACAGCAAAATAGCAAGATGCTTAAAACACCTTGCTATTTTCAATACTAATTTTACTTATTCTTCTTTTTTAAACAACTCAAATAAAAATATCATCCCATCATATCCTGATTGTTTTGCTTCATCTATTGCAGACACTCCTGTTTTATCTTTTATATTTGGATCCGCTCCCATTTGTAATAGAGCCATAACAGATTGCATAGCACACTCACAAACAGCAGCTCGAATAGGAGTTGCTCCATCTTCATCTTGAACATTTACATCCAAATTTGAGCATATAACAAGTCTATGAAATAGCTCCCTACTTCCATGTAAAGCTGCATAGTGTAATGCAGTTCTACCATTTTTGTCTTTTTGATTAACATCAGTATTTTCATTAAATAATTTGTTAAAAAGCTCTATATCATTTCTATAAGCAGCATCAACTATGGTTAAAGATTTTTTTTCTTTAGCTATATTATTCGATTCTGAGATATTCATAGATTGTGTCATAAAACTAATAGTTAATAACAATACCAAAATTTTATTCATGATTATCCTTATGTATATATTATGTTAATAAAACTATTACCACTACTGCTTCAATTCATAGCAGTTTTTATTAATAAATACAATAAAAATTAAGCAGAGATCCTTTCTCTGCTTAATAAATCTTATTTAAAAATTGACATCTCTAAAGGATAGTTTTTTGTTATATCCAACCCTTTATATTTTTCACTATAAGCTTTCGTTTCTGATTGACTATAATCAGATTCCAACTTTTCCTGCTTAGGACCCCAGCCATACTGATAATTTTCTTCATCAGTCTGTAATGATATCACATCGGTAATTTCAGGGTAATCAATGATCTTTTTATCTTCCTTTTCAGCAATCACTAGAGTTATAGGATCTCCCGATTTTCCTTCAGTATCAATATTTAAATGAAAGTTACCGCTATGCATATAATGACGTCGATAATTTTTCATTATTTTCTCTAAAATATTTGGAAGATACTTAACTACCTTCATTAAATCCCCATGATTAGAATTCCAGCTATCTAATTTAACTCGAAACCCGGCAGTAATAACCTCATTCTTTTCAGGAAAATGATTAGTGCCTTCCATAGCCATTCTAAAAATCATAGCTGAAGGAGGAATAGCCATAACCCCACCAGCCACGCTCCCCACAATACTTCCACCAATTCTTCCTCTAGTGCTATCCTCTATAGTACTTCCCACATGATAGCCAAGAAAACCTCCAGATACCGTTCCAAATGCAATAGGTCCCGCTACAGACAATGCCGCCTTCACATGGCCTCTTCCGGCAATAGTAAAGTAATCACTATCTGAAATAAAATACAATAAAGCTTTATAATTTGTTGGCTGATATTTTATTTCTTCTCTTCTTGGACATCCAAAATAAATGAGTAATGCAATAGGTCGCTCAATACGATTTGTAAAATCATTTATAACGTTGCAACCATGAGAATGGCCTAATAATACCAATTCAGCAGTCTTATATGTACTTGTTTGCAAAATTAAATTCTTTAAAAATGCTCCTGCATCTGTTCTGCTGCCATCTCCTAAAGCACCTTTCCACTTAAACGAAAGAAGTTCCAGATTCTTCTTTTTAGCAGTAGCATAAAAAGCCGCAAACTTTTTTATATTGTTATAAATTAAACCACTCAAATCTTTTACATTTTGATCAATATCTTTATGAAACTCTATAGCATCTTTTTGCCAGGTTCCGTGAATTACTATAAATACAATTAAAGATTGCTTATCTTTAACTATATCTGGTCTATAAAACTGACGTTTTCTTATTAATAAAGGTCTATCTTCATTTTGAAAATCACTTTTATTCAAAACTACAGGACTAGGATCAGTAGGATTCAGTTTCCAGCAACTATCCCCATCAACAATATCGTCTGCCAATTTCCCGCTAGTCTCTTTATGAGCAGGTTCAGTTGTTTTATCATCTTGTTTTGAAGGCATGCTAGGAGTAGATGTACTTTCTTCTTCTACTTTTGTTTCAGCTTTTTGATTCTTTTTTCTTTCTCTTTGACGTCTTCTTTTTTGACTACGTTTAGATATATTTACAGTAGGCTCACTTTCCATCTCTGCTTCAGGATCAATAGAGCTATTTTCTGCTTTGTTTATGTTTTCACTAGAAGTTTTTAAATCTTCTTTTATATCTCTTGGATTTAAAGGAATAGGTTGATTTTTTATATCAATAATCAATCGTAATTTTGAATAACAAGCTTCTTTATAATCTCTTTCTGCATAGCTCTTATATCTTTTTTGCCTACTACTAGACGATTGATCTATAAAATCAAAACCTTGATTAGTAAGTTTAATAACAGTTGATCTAAGTTCATTGCTAATCGAATCTTTGTTATAAATTTTGTCTAATTCTATAGCTCTTTTTTGCCTATCCTCTTGTAGACTTTTTCGATAGTGCGCATCTATTTCATCAAATCTTTTGTTTAATTTTGCAATTTTTTTAGTTATGATGCTAGACACTGAAGAAATTAATTCAAATTCTGGTTTTTCAGTCTGAAGACTCTCAGTTTTAGAGTCACTTTTAAGCTCAAATTTAGATTCTTTTTCAACTTGTATAATATTATTTATTCCAGACATAATAATATCACGTTGAAAATTCCACTCTTCTATGCTTTGAGATTTAGATTTAATGCTCTGATATATTTTATCCAAAAAAGAATTTAAACGAATAGCCTCTTCTTTAGAAACATCCGATATTTCTGAATCATACAATATTCCATCTATACATAGTTTTATTTTAAGAACATCTTGGCAAATCTGACTTAGGCCCTCTGGCATTTCTTCTTTAATCCAAGAACACTGTATTTCATCAGCCAATATTTCATAACGTGACTTAGATTTACTTTCTGATTTTTGAGGTTCCTTTGAGACAGTAAAGCTAGAACTATATGTTTTTTGATTTATTGTTACCTTTTCTGAGTCACTACTAAGTTCTACATCAATAGTTTCTTCTTCATTATCTATTTCTTTACCTTTTATAGAGACAGGATCAACGATTCTTCTGGCTAAATGGAACAATCCTAGAGCACTTTTCATACTTGACGTCATTTCTTGTTGTTCCATATCGGCTGCTTGTTGTCCTTGCTCTAAATCACTTTGCTCAGTCCTTCTAGATTTAGATTTTGCTAATGCCTCAAATAAAGACATTGACTGTGAGTAGGTATTAATTAATATTATAATTGGTAATATTTTTGCTATATTTTTTTTCATTGTTAATGTCACCGTTATGTTATTATTATCTAAATACTATTTAGTTAGTTTATTCTAGGAACCTATAAAATCATCAAGCAAATTGTGCATTCTACCTTCCTTCTCACTTGTATTCCAAACATAATACAACCCAAGAGAGATTGGAGTCATTATGCTAGCCAAAATCAAAGGAGATAGTATTGTTTTTTTGTTATATTCAAATTTCTTTGCATTTATCCCTAATTTTTTAAACAATTTCTTACCAAACGAACTTTTTGCAAAAAGAGAAGTGGCTAATAATCCTAATGGGGCAAATACTATACTTGCATTTATAGTCCACCATACAACAGATATTTGTTCTCTCAAATCGGAATGAAAATTAACCCAATTCCATTTTTTATGTAAAATATCTCTAAGTTCTGCTCGTACATTCTCAGGAATCTTACCTCCACTTTTTTTATATTCCTCAATTAAATTTAAATTTAATGTCTTCATGGCCTTAATAAGATCCTCTTTAGTAATCTCAGTTTTTGCCATTGGACTTATAAAATAGAATGTTGATATAAAAACAGAAAATAACAAAGTTTTTATTTTATTCATATTGTTCCTTATAATAAATTTTAATTACATTATACCTAATAATATTTTAAATTTTATAACTATTCAAAAGCCCTTTTTGCGTTGTCAGTTTTATTTCATAGCAAATTTTGCTTTTAATAAGATATTTATTGTTTGCATAATGCAAATAGATAATATAAAAATTTTAAAATATTATTAAAATAGTTTGAAAAATGTGATCAGATCGTTATTTCGTTTATTATTGGCAACTTGATAAAAAATAAAAGCATAAAATTAATCAAAAATTAGTAAGAAAAAGACTTATCTAATCCCTATTTATCTACTTCTAGTTGTCGTTGAGCAGAATTCAAAACCAATTTCTTAGCAATGAGATACAAGGCTATGTTATTTGATTATCACCTTCTTGGGATTTATAGGAACTATATATAAATTGTTAAATTTAGTTTTTAGTATCAGTATAATGATAAATATATAATTTCATTTAAAATTAATTATTTATTACTTGAATTATTCAGGTTGATTATGATTAAAAAAAGTATCTGACATCAGCCTTGCTATAGCGGAATGTCTTAAGTCTCTGTCATAAGAATAGTACAATCCCAAAGAGATCGGCGATAATACTGCTGCTACAATGACCGGAGCAAATATAGTACGATAACGTAAATCAAATTCTTTATGATCTATCTTGTATTTAGATAAAAAATTTTGAACAAATTTCTGCTTACTCAGTATCTTAGATAACATTAATATTGGCACTAAACTGAATAAGGTAGCATTAAATGCGTACATAAATAATTGTATTGGTTCTATAATGCTTGGGTTCTTCATATCCCAGGTTGTTTTGTTCAACAATTTTTCCCTTAATGGCCTATACTCTTCTTCAGAAAAAGCTCCTACTTTTTCTTTGTAAACTTCAAAAGGATTAGGATCAAGCCTTTCTATAGCATTTTCCAGATCTTGAATCGTTGGTGTTTTTACTTGCTCTTTTGTTTTTGACATCGAATTAGAAAAAGTAAATACCGATATAAAAGCAGCAAATAACAAAAACTTTATTTTATTCATATTGTTCCTTATAATAAATTTTAATTACATTATATCTAATAATATTTTAAATTTTATAACTATTCAAAAGCCCTTTTTACGTTGCCAGTTTATTTCATAGTAATTTTGCTTTTAATAAGATATTTATTACTTGCATTATACAAATAGATAATATAAAAATCTTAAAATATTTTTATAATAGTTTGAGAAACCCGATCAGATCGTTATTTCGATTATTGTTGGCAACTTGATAAAAAATAAAAGCATAAAATTAATCAAAAATTAGTAAGAAAAAGACTTATCTAATCCCTATTTATCTACTTCTAGTTGTTCTTGAGCAGAATTCAAAACCAATTTCTTAGCAATGAGATACAAGGCTATGTTATTTGATTATCACCTTCTTGGGATTTATAGGAACTATCTTGACAATCTTCTAAGGATTTCGAAGAATGCATGGTATAACTTGGATGGTTAAATAATAATAAAACTAATAGTATTGATATATTCTTTTTCATTTAATATCTCTATATAAATTGTTAAATTTAGTTTTTCGTATCAGTATAATAATAAATATATAATTTTATTTAAAATTAATTATTTATTACTTGAATTATTCAGGTTGATTATGATTAAATAACATGTCCATCATAAGTCTCTTTATAGTAGAATATCTTATCTTTCTGTCATAAGAATAATACAATCCTAAAGAAATCGGCGATAATACTGCCGCTACAATGACCGGAGAAAATATAGTACGATAACGTAGATCAAATTCTTTATAATCTATCTTGTATTTAGATAAAAAATTTTGAACACATTTCTGTTTACTCAATATCTTTGATAACATTAATATTGGTACTAAACTGAATAAAGTAGCATTAAATGCGTACATAAATAATTGCATAGGCTCTACAATACTTGGATTCTTCATATCCCAAGTTTTATAAGTATATAGCAAATCAGATAAATTATCATATTCTTGTTGTGAAAAAGTACCTACTCTTTCTTTATAAATCTCAAATGGTTTAGGATTAAGTTTCTTTATTGCATTTTCCAGATCTTGAATCGTTGGTATTTTTACTTGCTCTTTTGTTTTTGACATCGAATTAGAAAAAGTAAATACCGATATAAAAGCAGCAAATAACAAAAACTTTATTTTATTCATATTGTTCCTTATAATAAATTTTAATTACATTATATCTAATAATATTTTAAATTTTATAACTATTCAAAGACCCTTTTGACGTTATACATTTCACTTCATAGTCAATTTTACGTTAATAAGACGCTTATTGATTATATTATACTAATAGACAGGACAAAAAATTTAAAAAATCTTAAAAATAATTTGAAAAGTACGATTTAATCAATGTTTTGAGTATTACTATTTAATAAAATAAAGTATTAACTATTTTATCAACTATTTGTTTTTTGTTCTAAATATTTTTGCTCATTCCTTTTTTAACTTGAAAATATTATTCTATAGTAAGTTTTGTTATTTAATTATATAAATTTTAAAAATTTGTTAAAATATAAGATAATTAAACAAATTAATAATTAAAATATAAAAAATTTAAAAGAATAAAAAAATATGGATAAAAAAACAGAAAAAAAATATGATTTTGGACAAGCAGAACAAGAAATACAGCACTATTGGCAAGAAGAAAAAGTATATTCTTATCAATATAAAACAGATCAACAGGCTATATTAAGTAATACTTATAGCATAGATACTCCTCCTCCAACGGTTTCTGGATCATTACATATAGGACACATATTTTCTTATACTCAAACCGATATTATAGCAAGATATAAACGCATGAGTGGCTATAATGTATTTTATCCTCTAGGGTTTGATGATAATGGTTTAGCAACTGAGCGTTTTGTAGAAAAAAAATTAAATATACAAGCTCATGACTTAACACGATCAGACTTTATAAGATTATGCTTAGAACAAACTATAATTACAGAAAAAGAATTTGAAAAGTTATGGAAAAGAGTTGGTCTTTCTATAGATTGGTCTCTAAATTACTCTACAATAGATTTTGATTCAAGAAAGATATCTCAAAAATCTTTTGTAGAACTTTATAAAAATGGTTATATTTACAGAAAATCAGAACCAGCTCCTTATTGCACTACATGTAAAACAACAGTAGCTCAAGCAGAACTTGACGACGCAGAAAAACCATCTGCTTTTAATGATATAATATTTAAAGTAGGACAAGAAAATCTAATAGTAAGTACAACACGTCCAGAGCTACTTCCTTCAGTATCAGCATTATTATATAATCCTAATGATAACCGCTATAAACATTTATTAGGACAAAAGGCAATAGTACCTATTTATAACTATGAAATCGATATACTTGAAGATTCTGATGTAAGTATAGAAAAAGGCTCAGGTCTTGTAATGGTAAGTACCTTTGGAGATAAACAAGATATAATTTGGGCAAAAAAATATAACTTACCGTATATAAAATCTATAGATTTTGATGGAAGATGGACAGATGTTACAGGACCACTAAAAGGACTAAAAGTTCATC
Source organism: Candidatus Babela massiliensis (assembly GCF_000513475.1). Lineage (GTDB taxonomy): Bacteria > Babelota > Babeliae > Babelales > Babelaceae > Babela > Babela massiliensis. The sequence goes on along the minus strand of NC_023003.1, from coordinate 795,839 downwards.
AGGCTCGTAAAAAGATAATTGAACTTTTAAAAGAAAACAATTTATTAGTAAACCAAAAAAATATTACTCATAATGTAAGTGTTCATGAGCGCTGTAAAACCGAAATAGAATATCTAATTTTAACTCAATGGTTCTTAAAGATATTACCATTTAAATCTAAATTTTTAGAATTAGCGGATAAAATAAATTGGTATCCTGAATTTATGAAATCAAGATATATCAATTGGGTGGAAAATATAAATTGGGATTGGTGTTTATCAAGACAACGCTTTTATGGTATACCATTTCCCGTTTGGCATTGCCAAGATTGCCAAGAAGTGATAATTGCTGATGAAAAAGATCTGCCTATTGATCCTCAAGAAACAAATTACCAAGATAAATATCACAGTAACTGTCCAAAATGTAATAGTTCTTCAATTGTTCCTGATAAAGATGTAATGGACACTTGGAATACCTCTTCATTGACACCCTATATAGCAAAATCTCTTTATGCAAAGAATAATCCTGAGAGTCAAATAGAAGATTACAAAGAGTTCGACACTAATCATTTTATTCCTATGAGTATGAGACCTCAAGCACATGATATTATAAGAACTTGGGCATTTTATACAATAGTTAAAAGTTTCATGCACTCAGGAACTATACCTTGGAAAGATATAGTTATATCAGGGCATGTATTAAGTCCAGAAAAAGAAAAAATATCTAAATCTCAAGGCAATACTCCTTTAACTCCTGAAACTTTACTAGAAAGCCATCCAGCAGATGCAATTCGCTATTGGACAGCTTCTGGAAATTTAGGATATGACGTTGCATTTTCCCAAAATCAAATCGCTATAGGACAAAGATTAATCGTTAAACTCTTAAATGCATTTAAATTTCTCTCAACACACTTAAATAACTATAATAACCAAGAAAAGTTAGAAGATTTTTTAAATATCGGTCTTGTAAACGAATGGATTATAAATAATTTAAATCAAAGTATTATAAATTATAAAAAACACTTTGAAAATTATGAATTTAAATTAGCATTAGATAATATAGATAAATTCTTCTGGCATGATTTTTGTGACAATTATTTAGAATTAATTAAAGATCAACTGTTTAATCCACAAAATTATAAAGAAGAACAAGTTAAAGCAACTTTATCAACTCTTTATCAAGTAGGCTTAAATATTTTGCAATTATATGCTCCATTTGTACCTCATATAACCGACAACTTATACAATTTAATTTACAAAAAAAATATAAATACAAAATCTATACATCAAACTACCTTTAATGATCATAAGATAGATCTTTATTTTGAAAATAGTCCCCAAGTTATGGAACATATTCTTTCAATTATAAGGCAAGTACGTAAATTAAAAAGTGAAAGCAATTTATCACTAAAAACAGAAATAAATAAATTAACCATTTATACTAATTCCAATATAAAAGATATATTAGAATCAGAAGAAAAATTAATTAAAGCAATTACACGTGCTCAAAATATAGATTATATTTTATCTCAAGAATCAAAATTAGGAATCACTCAAGAAGATAATATAATAAATGCAACTGTAATAGAATTATAAATTAAACACTCTATTATAAAATTTAATAGTTTTAGAAATTATGATAAATATAAAAAATACACAACGTAAATTCAATATCGATACAAATAAGATATACCAGGATGCTGAAAAAATACTCAGTTTACTCAAATATAATAATTTCGATATTGGAATCTGGTTTACAAATAATAAGACTATTAGATTTTATAATAGAGAGTATAGACATAAAGATAAAGCAACCGATGTACTATCGTTTCCATATCATACAGAATTGCAAGTAGGTCAAAGAATTAAAGTTAAATCTCCAGATGATAAAAATCTTGGAGATTTAATAATTTCAGTAGAATATACCGCCAAAGAAGCAAAAAAACTACAAGTTAGTCTTGATAATCATATAAGAAGATTAATTGTCCATGGAATTTGCCATCTTCTTGGATACGATCATATAGAAGATTATGATTGGAGAAGAATGAGAGCTAAAGAAGGTTGGCTCTTAAAAAATTTAGCCTAATTAATAAAGAAATCTTAAATTCTAATACATTCATAACTTTTTGATATACTGCTAAAGAAGAAATAAATCGATAGGGTATCTAAATTGTGACATTTCTTCATAAGCGAGATAAAAGACCTTAATTCTAAATACATTTCATATTTTGAAACATAATTGATTGATTATTGCAATTTTGATATCATATATGATATAATTAAGACTAATAAGGTAAATATGAGTATATTGGAAAAATTAATAAGCAAGGTTTTTTCAGACAGTCCTATTAGCTATAATGAGGCTGAAAAATTGTTAATAACTTTAGGATTCAGTTTAAGAATTAAAGGCTCTCATCATATTTTTATAAAACCTCATTATCTAAGAGCTGTTTCAATAAAAAAGAGAAAAGAGCTTTTGGCATATCAAATTAAAGATTTAAGACAAGTATTATTGGATCATGGTTATGAAAAATAAAGATTTAAAATATTACATGAACTTACCTTGGACATATTCATTAGAAACTGATGAGGATCCAGAAGGTAATAGAATATATATTATTAGCGTAAATGAACTTCCTGACTTAAAAAGTGATGCTTCAACTATTTCTGAAGCTATGGATAATATAAAAGAGGCAATGGAGGCTGCATTTGAACTTTACATGGACTTAGGTCAAGAAATACCTGAGCCTATAAATGAGAATGATTTTAAGGGCAATATAGCCTATAGGACTTCAAGCAAAAGACATTATCTTTTAGCTAAAGAAGCACGCAAACGCAAGTTATCTTTAAGCAGTTTGCTTGATATATCTGTAGATAGCATTTTAGGAAATAATAAATAATGTAAGCTAAATTGTTACTTAAATATTAAGATATTCCTAAATAGTTGGAATATTTAAGGAAATAATATGAACAATATAAAAATTGGATGTGAAGTTTTTCTACGTAATGGTAAGTTTATCTTACTTGGTAAAAGAAAAAATTGTTATGGAGCTGAAACTTGGGCATTACCTGGAGGTCATTTAGAACACGGTGAAACATTAGATAAATGTGCTCGTCGAGAATTAAAAGAAGAGTTAGGTATTGAAGTACCAACATTATTATTAAAGACCATAGTTAATAATATTGATGAGCTTGGTATATAAATAAAATATTATTTAGTAAATAAAACTGCACTATGAAGCACTTTTGCTATTGTTTTAATAGTAGGATTACCCTTTAATGCACGGTATAAAGTTGAACGGTGCATACCTGCGTTCTTAGCTACTTGAGATTTATTTAATAAATCGATAAATATATTAATAACTTCCAGTACATCCTCTGGGTCATTATTCATTAGGCATTCAGCTATAGCTTTACCAAGAAATCCTTCTTGTAAAACTATTTCCCCAACTTCATAAGGTTCAAACTTTATATCAGGCTTCCCTTCATACGTTGAGATCTTTTCTGACGATGTCTTTTGCCTTTTTAATATCATTGTTTTGTCCATTTTTGCTGCCTCCTATAAGGAATATAATATTTAGCTCGGCAATATAAGTGTAATATACTCTTCTCTAATTTATCCAAATCATTAATATATTGTACATTATAATGAACAGATCAATCAATAATTTATTTAGATAAGGTTCTAAAATAATTCGCATGTTGAATTTTGATTTATATAATCTTAATTATAGATAAATTATTTTAATTGACAAAAATCTTATTTGAATATAAATTATTACAGTAATCCCTGATAAAATTATCTATATAAACTTAAGTTAAAAAATATGAAAAATAAATTTTTAGTTATATTACTGATAAGTATTTATGCTAATATAATTTCTATGGAAGAACCAGAAGGATGGCATAAAAGAAAAAGAAAAGATGGCAAAGAATTAACAATTAAAAAACTACGATTAGAAGAGACTTATTTTTCATACCTGCCTAATGAAATAAAATCAAAAATTATAGAAATATTTTTATTTGATTCTATTAAGAACAACAACATATTAGATCCTCTGAAAGATATTGAAAATATTATAGATAATATTAGAGCTCTTAAAAACTTTGAATTTTTTAGTAAAGAAGAACTTTTAACACTTACTAAAAAGTTAGCCAAATCAATATTTTGTCCTCAAGAAAGTATTTTAGCTAAAGAAGAATTAGACCATGAGCTTTCTGATATTATAAAAAAAACTTGGAAGCTTAATATTCTTGATAAAGAAATTGAACAAAAGATAGCTAGACTTATCATAGCAGGAGCTAATCCCAATTTATATGTTAATATTAGAGGCCAAGATAAACCTTTATTAATCATAGCTTCAGAAAATAAAATCTTTTTTAACTTAATTAAATTAATGATTTTGTATGGAGCTAATATTAATTGCGTAGATAATAATGCTGAAACATTATTAGAAAACATAATGATAGTTTCCATAGATAGTGCAGCAGAATTAGTAAAATTTATGCTAAATTACAATCCTATACTTAACATAAATAGTAGCAATACGGTATTAAATACAGCTATTAGTGAGAATTATTTGAATGTAGAATTTGTTCTTATGACTGATCCTAATTCACCATATACAAAAATTGGAGTAGCTAAAGATTCAGAGTTAACCCGATTGGAAAACTTAACTAAAGGTGAGCTAAATAATGAATTTAAAAACATGGTTGATTCTTGGCATTCTGAATATCTTGATGCAGTTAAACTAAGTAAAATATTTTCTTTTATCATACAAAGAGTAAATCTTAATATTAATGTATCTTTTAAAGGTAGACAAATTCCCTTATTAATTAGAATTTCAGAAATCAAAAATGCTTATTGGGTTTTGGATACTATGATATCTTCTAAAACCGATGTTAATTGCACAGACGAAGATGGCACTACTGCTTTAATGAACATTTTAGTTTTACAAGATAATTGGGTTTGTAAAGAATTAGTAAAAAAATTGATTTACTATGGTGCAAATGTTAATGCTAAAAATAGACTAGGTATAACACCTCTTATGTTAGCAACTGAACGTGGTGATTGCCGTATAATAAGAATGCTTTTAGAAGCCGGAGCTGATATAGATGCTCAAAATGTTTTTGGCAAAACAGCCTTAAATTTGGCTAATGAAGAGAATCATAAAATGATAGATAGATTATTTGATGAATATAGATAATACAGAAGATATCTTTCAAGGAAATCCCCTGTATTATTTAATTTAAAAATTGTTTCATGGTTTAACTTTCAACAGCTAAATTTTCTACTTATTAGTTACTAGCTTAAATGATGACTTTTGATTAGAAAAATAAGAATATTATATTGCTATAAGTTTATACATCATATACTATTATTGAACACGAATTTAATCCAAACAATGCGAATAAATAAGAAACAAATAAAGTATAAAGTTCAATAACTTAAAATTCTAATGGCAAAACAGTTTTTTATTTTGTTATTTAAAAGGCATATTATAAGCCTACATGATCTGGAAACAACTAAATATACTTTGCTACAAGAACATTACTAAATCGATTAATATATTATTTCTCCATCACACTTAAATATTAGAACTAGACTCTATTTTCAATTAATAAGTTTTAAGATAATAGTTTTTATTATAGCAATATTTACTAAGTGATAGTTTTGCTTAATTTTAAGATTATGCAATTTTATGATAAAGTGAGGACTCTACTAAATCTTTTATACTCAGATAAGTTAATTAATAAGTACTTTTTATTTATTAATTAACTTATCTGATATGTTTTTTATTGTATAATGCAAAAGTATCTCTTATTCAAAGCACGAATTGGTTATATTAACTTTTTTTTGGAACTTTCAGACCCTTTTCACGAGCTTTTGAAAGTCCTATTGCAATAGCTTGTTTTTCACTTTTGACTGGTTTTAATTTAGGACCACTATGCGCTGTTCCCTGTTCAAATTCATGCATTTCTTTACGTACTTCTTCTTGAGCACCTTTACTATATTTCCTTTTAGTTACAGTTTTCTTAATCATTACAACCCCTTTTTTTACTATTATATAATTTTTAAAATTAAAAATTCAATATTCTGATAATTTAAAGCAAAAATCTCTAATAGGGCTTGAACTTTAACAATAAAAAAACTATTCAGATAACCAGTAGTTTAAATTATATCCTTGCCATGGAAAACAATTTATCATATTATCAGTATCATTCAAAGGCACATTTAACTGTTGTTTTGAATTAATATAATTGTTATTTATATAAGTAACTTCGATAACATTAGGAAACAGTTTACTATTTACTGATAAAAGATTACTGCAATTATTACCATGGACATGAAATACTGAAAATATATTATTTATTTTTTTTAAGACTCTCTTAAAGATCAAAATATCGTTTATTTTTTCAAAGCCATGAAATTCAACAATTAAAACAGCTACATTCGTTAGTAATATTTCATTTAAATTGTCTAATATGTCCCATTCCGCTCCTTCTATATCTATCTTTAGCAATAGTTGTTTATCATTATCTTTATTTTCATTCAAATGATTATAAAAGGTATTTAGAGGATCCATTTTTTCTGAAGCTAATCCTTCTTTTTTAAAAAAATATTTGCTTTAATCATTTCAGGATAATCAGTTGTATGATCATAAATATAAGTAATAATATTATCATTAAGTTTATTTAAATCTAATTCAAAAGAAATATCTGCACCTGCTCCATATGTATAACATCTTTGTATCATATAAGAAATCTCGTGAGGTACAATATAACCTCCGTCATTTTTTTTACCTATTCTTATCTTATCATAATTATTAATATTATAAGGAGCTAACAATACAAAAATTTGATCGAAATCGGGAATAAAACCTAAATTAATAATTGGCAATGTATAATTAGAAGAATAAATATTAAACATCATAAAAATATTACACATTAGAATAATGCTAATTTTTTTTTTCATTTGATCATCCTATAGTTAAACTAGAATTTTAAACAACTATAACGATGATGATACTAGTATATACTTACGGAAAAAATCTATAAATTTTTAATTAAGATAAGTTTAAGCTATGTTATTTCTATAAAATCATTTAAATAAATTTTTATAATTTTAATAAATCTTAATGAAAATCACATACTTAAAGATTTATAATATATGGTTAGAATTTTTTACGTATTCTTTGAAAATCTTTTCTAAAGAGTAATACCGTAAAAATAATAAGAATAACCAGAAAAACATAATATATTAAATTAGATATATTTTCAGATATAGAAAGGCCAAAAAGCTTTTGCAAAGTTAAAGTAAATATTTGCCCACCATCAAAAAACGGCACTGGTAATAAATTAAAAAAAGCTATATTAAAGCTAACCAAAGAAATAAAATATAAAAATGCATCAAAACTTATATCAAAACTAGATCCTATCAAATTCATTATACCTAAAGGGCCAATAAAAGATTTGTCTTTTTGCTCTTTTAATATCTTACGCACTTCTTTTGGAGTCGCTTTATATAAAAAATATTTAAATCCTGATAGATTATGTTCTTGATTATCTAAATCTAAGCTATCATTATTCTTATAATGTTTAGATTTTGTATAAAGATAAAAAAGTATACTTAATGAAAGCAAAATATTAAATAGTATACCAGCCAACATTATTAACACTTCTTTTAAATATGGTAATTTTTCAAGGTCTTTAGTATTAATTGATACATATCCCCCCAAGGGAATAGCTCCTATTTGAAATTTAGTATTACCTATTTGGCGCGAAAATATTGCAGGATCAAATCCTACTGAAAATATTGGAGTTCTTACGTTAAACAGTTTGGCAAATATAAAGTGACCAAATTCATGCACCAGGATTATAAAAGTTAATCCAACAATTCCAACAATAATATGTTTAATGTTTTTAGTATATTTAGGATTTTCCAACTCTAATTTCCTACACTAATATAAAATTATAAAAATATTTAATAATATTCATATTAATATTATATTAATAGCAGTTAGAAAAAATCAAGTAAAAAATTAAAGCAAATATATAAGTATTTGCTTTAATGTAAAATTATTTAAGTTTTTCAGAAAACAGTTTTATCATTTCTTTGTTAAAAGCAGGTATATCATCAGGTTTTCTGCTAGTTACCAGTTTACCATCAACTATAACTTCTTTATCTACCCAATTAGCACCGGCATTTCTTAAATCAATAGAAAGAGATGGCCATGATGTTATAGTTTTACCCTTAACCAATTGAGCATTAATTAAAGTCCAAGGACCATGACAAATGGCTGCTATTGGTTTTCCTGAATCACCAAACTCTTTAATAAATTTTATTGCCTTATCATATAAACGTAGCTTGTCTGGATTCATAACTCCACCTGGAAGCAAAAGTGCATCATAATCATCAACCTTTGCATCATCTAAATCTACATCTTTTGATATTTCTTTACCCCAATTATCTATCTTCCAGCCTTTAACTTTACTTGTCTCAGGCGAGATTATGGTAGTTTTAGCGCCTTCATCTTCTAAAGCCTTTTTAGGATCAAAAAGCTCACTTTCCTCAAATCCATTTGCAACTAAGATAGCAACTTTTAGACCTTTTAATTCATTTGCCATATTTAAATCCCTTTATATGCAATGTAAAAACTCTCAAAAAGATATTAATTCATCAAAAAATAATTAATCAACAGTTTTACTTTTTAACTAAAAATAAACCAATTTAAAATATTTGTTGTAATTTTATTGATTTTTTAGTAAAATATTAATTATGAATAATTTTGAAAATAAAATACAGCTTAATAAATATTTGGCTCAAGCTGGCCTCTGTTCACGAAGAAAAGCAGAGGAATTAATCAAATCAGGCCAGATAATCGTAAATGATAATATAGTAAAAGAATGTTACTTTAGAGTAGCCGATTTTGATATTGTAAAGTACAAGAATAATATAATAGGATGTGAAAATAAGAAATATATCTTATTAAACAAGCCAAGAAATTATATTACTACTCTTTCTGATGAAAAAAATCGTAAGACAGTACTCGATTTAATCAAACCCCATATAAAAGAACGAGTCTTTCCTGTAGGGCGTCTTGATAGAGCAAGCACTGGCCTTCTATTACTAACTAATGATGGACATTTATCTCAAATGCTCGCTCATCCCTCATATAATATACAAAAAACATATATTGTTACTCTTGACAGGCCTTTAGATCAAAAAGATTTAAATAGATTGCTTGTGGGTATACACTTATTTGACGGTTTTGTTAAACCAGATTATGTTAATTATATTGGACAAAAGAGTATAATAAAAGTTATTATTCACAGTGGAAAAAATCGAATCATAAGAAGAATGTTTGAGGCTTTATTCTATAAAGTTATGCAACTTGATCGTATTAGTTATGCTTTTTTAACTAAAAAAAATATTGCGCAAGGCCAATGGCGCCTCTTAAGTGAACAAGAAGTTAATAATCTAAAACAACTTAAAAAGATTAATTCTTGTTGTTAATCTTATTATTTAATAACTTTTGTAACTCTTCAAGAGTGTAAGTATCTTTAGTATGATCTTTTGATATAGAGGCTTTTATAATATTATATAAATCTTCTATTGTGGCTATTAGATCTTGATATTCTTCTATATCAATAATTGCAGATTTTTTATTACCTTGATCATCATTAAGAAAATTTACTTTAAATTCTGGTATTTGGAACTTTATATTAAGATCCATAAATCTCTGAAGATTATGAGCGCTTTGTAGTCTATTTTCTAAAATTGAAACTTTTACAAAGTGTTGTAAATCTTTTAATATTTCCATTAGATCTTGATATTTTTCAATATCCAAAACAACAGACTTTTTATCTCCTTGATTATCTGTAATAAATTTCTCTTGAAGATCACTAATCTTTAATTTCATAATAATATTCCCCTATATAAAATATTATAAATTCCTATAAGATGAATAACAAATTTTCATACTCAAAATCAACAATATTCGTTTTATTTCAATTTAACATTTTTAGACTTTGACAAATATAAGCATTTATTATATATTTTAATATAATAATATCTTAATTGTATTTTATGTATAAAATAAAAAGGTTACAAAATGAAACACAAAATTAAATTGCTAATCATGTTATTATCAATAAACATGTTTACACCAATAGTCTCTATGAAACGAGATAGAGAAGAAATCAAAGAAGAAAGTAATAAGAAAATAAAGTTAGAACAAAGTGATCAAGAAAACCTAGCAACTCTTGAACAACTACCTGCTGAATTAATTGAAAATATTTTAATCTCCAGAATGGAAGATATCATTAAAAACAGCAACATATTGCAATGGGTTGATCAAGTTTATAAATTTATCAGAGAAATATCTTTGATAAATCATAATTTTCGAAATATCATTAATAACATAATAGAAAATAAACTGGATAAAAAGATTGCAAAAGAAATTTTTGCTCCAGAAATAAAGATAAATGACCCTGCTTTATTGAACTATAAATTGCAGACAATATTAGAAGGTCCATACAGCGAAGAAGCTGAAAAGGAAGCTGCTAAACTTATAATAGGTGGAGCTAATCCTAATTTACTTCTTAATGTTATTATCGCTAATAAACAACAAATGGCGCCAATTTTAACATGGATAGTAATAAATAATAAATTTACAAATTTAATTAATTTATTAGTTAAATATCAATCAAATATAAATATAGAAACAGTTCAAAATCCGCTATTATGGGCTTGCTATAAGAATAACCTAAATATAGCTAAAAGTTTGGTTAAAAATGGTGCTATTATCGATGCAGCAACCTTATTCGCTGCATTAAGCTCAGGTAATGAAAACTTATTTAAGTTCCTAATTGCAAATATATCAGAGTTTAATCCTCAAATTATTAGTTATGCCTTACATTATTTTATTCTAAAATATAATTCAATAGCGAACTCTATTAAAATTAATATAACAAATATGGTTAAGAATTCAGGAGCCACAGATGGGCAAATCAATATTAATTTTGTACAAAGATTAATAGAAAATTTATCTCAAGAAACCTTAGACAATACACTAGAATTACTTGTAGAGCGAGCTGATCTTTCTATCAAAGATAAGCAAGGCCTTACTCCATTAGCAGTTGCTATATTATCTAAAAATTTACCAATATCATCCAGACTGATAAAAGATAAAAGAAGAGCAAATTATATTAATACCCTATCAGATGATTACAACAATAGTCCACTAATTTTAGCCTCTAGGGTAGGGTTTAAAGATATTATACAAATGCTTATTAATAATGGTGCTATTATCAATCAACAAAATAATGAAAAGCAGACGGCTTTAATAGCTGCTGTACGATCTAATAATATAGATATTTTAGAAACACTTATCAACAATGGTGCTAATATTAATCTTCAAGATAATTTAGGATTTACCGCTTTAATATATGCTGCTAAAGCAGGCAATATAGATATGGTAAAAATTCTTTTACGAAATGGCGCTAATCCCAATATTACAAACTATAATATAACAACTGCTTTAATGTATGCGGCTAAAAATGGGCATAAAGAAATAGTTCAAATATTATTGAAAGCAAAGGTTAATGTTAATGTTATAAATAGTTATGGAGTAACTGCTTTAATAAGCGCAGCTATAAATCCTCATGAAGAAATAATTCAAATGTTAATTAATAATGGTGCTAATGTCAACATTCAAGACCATAATGGTTTTACTCTTTTAATGTATGCCATCGATAAAAATCATGAAAACATAATAGATCAAATTCTTAAAAATAGGCATATTAATATAGATATTCAAACCAATAAGGGCAATACAGCTTTAATAATAGCAGTCAATAATGGAAATACAAAAATTGTAGAAAAATTACTCTTGGCTAATGCTGATATTAATATCAAAAACAAAGAAAATAAAAGTGCTAAAGATATAGCACAAGAAAAAGATTATCAAGAAATAGTTAGACTAATCAATATAAGAGAATCAGCAAATCAATCATAAAACATAAAATATAAGTAAAAAGAATGAGATTTCAAGAATTGCAATCTCATTCTTTTTACTTAAAAATATCTATTTACTTAATAAAATAAATAACATAAATTTTTTACATTATAGCTAAAGCTAATCAATTCTGTATTTTTATTATTCTTATTCGATATAATCAACCAAAGTTTACTTATAAAAAACAAATTAATATAATAATATTGTAAACTTAGATTTATATTAGTTTTTTATTACTAAGGAGTCTAATGTATGAATTTAGAAAATCTTACCGTTTCATCTCAGGAACTGATTAATAATAGTATAAAAATAGCACAAGAAAGACATAATCCAACTCTAATGCCATTGCATGCTCTTGCTGCTTCTATTGATAACGATTTTTGTAAATCTTTTTTTAATCTGCTTAATATTAATATAAATAATTTAAGAGATTTAATTGAAGGGGAATTAAATAAACTACCAGTCGTTCAAGGAGGAAAATTATCAAGTGATTATACCTTTGAAAAATTTTTAAATGAGGTTCAACAAGAGGCTCAAAAATTAGGCGATAAATATGTAAGTCTAGAACATTTTCTACTAGGATTTTCTCAAACTGAAAATTTACCAGAAGATATAAAAAAATTTCTAAAAACCAGCGGTTTTTCAAAAAATGCATTACTTGAACAAATGAAAGTTAAACGCAAAGGCAAAACGGTGACAGATAAAAATCCTGAAGGACAATATGATATTTTAGATAGATACTGTCAAAATTTAACTAATGCAGCCAAACAGGGCCGTTTAGATCCAGTTATTGGTCGACATGAAGAAATAAGACGAGTTATACAAATACTTTCAAGAAGAACTAAAAATAATCCAGTTTTAATAGGAGAGCCTGGAGTAGGTAAAACTGCAATAGTTGAAGGAATTGCTCAAAGGATAATTAATAATGATGTTCCTGAAAGCTTAAGAAATAATCTTATATACTCTCTAGATATGGGTCTTTTAATTGCAGGAGCCAAATATCAAGGAGAATTTGAAGAAAGGTTAAAAGGAGTTTTAAAAGCAATAGAAGAAAGTGAAACTCCAATAATCTTATTTATAGATGAATTACATACTTTAGTAGGAGCAGGCTCTGCAGGAGGTAGTGCCATGGATGCATCTAATTTATTAAAGCCAGCTTTAGCACGAGGAGAACTACATTGTATTGGAGCAACTACTATAAAAGAATATAAAAAGTATATTGAAAAAGATGCCGCACTTGAACGTAGGTTTCAACCGGTTATAGTAAAAGAGCCAACTATTGAAGATGCTATATCTATACTCAGAGGGTTAAAAGAAAAATATGAACTTCATCATGGAATAAGAATTAAAGATCAAGCTCTTGTTGATTCAGTTTTATTAGCAGCAAAGCATATATCTGATAGATTTTTACCAGATAAAGCAATAGACTTAATCGATGAAGCAGCTGCACGTGTTAGAATGTCTATTGATTCCCAGCCTGAAGAAATCGATAAATTAGAACGCAAAATTAGACAACTAGAGATTGAAAAAGTTGCTCTTTTAAAAGAGCAAAATCTAGAACAGAATAATTATTCAAAAAAAAGATTAGAAGATCTAGAAACAGAACTATCAGAACTTAAAGAAAAATATCAAACTTTAATTAATCAATGGAAAACCGAAAAGGCTCCTATTGAAAATATAAATAAAATAAAAGAAAAAATAGAACAAGCTCAACAGAGATTTGCTCAAGCAGAGCGTGAAGGCAATTATGCCAAAGCTTCTGAAATTAAATATGGTCTTCTAGTACAACTTAATAAAGATCTAGAAAGAGAACAAGAAAAGTTCAAAAATCTAAAAACTCATATGATAAAAGAAGAAGTTGACGAACGAGATATTGCAAAAGTACTTTCAAGATGGACCGGAATACCTGCTGAAAAACTACAAACTTCTGATACTGAAAAACTAATTAATATGCCCGAAATACTTAAAGAACGAGTGGTTGGTCAAGATGAAGCTATAGAAGCAATAAGTAATGCAATAATGCTTCACAGAACTGGGCTTGTAGATCCTAATAGACCGATTGGTTCTTTTTTATTTCTTGGTCCTACAGGTGTTGGAAAAACCGAAGTTGCCAAAACTCTTGCAGCATTTTTATTTGATGATCCCAAAAAGCTTGTAAGAATAGATATGTCAGAATATATGGAAAAACATGCAGTTGCAAGATTGATAGGAGCTCCTCCAGGTTATGTTGGATATGAAGAAGGTGGGCAATTAACAGAAGTAGTTCGAAGAAGTCCCTATAGTGTTATACTATTTGATGAAATAGAAAAAGCACATCCAGATGTTTTTAATATATTTTTACAAATACTTGATGAAGGACACTTGACCGACAGTCATGGACGCACTGTATCATTTAAAAATACTATAATTATTATGACCTCAAATTTAGGATCTCATATAATACTTGAATCACCCGAATTGAATGATAAAGTTAAAAATGAAGTAGAAAAACTTTTATTTAAGCACTTTAGACCAGAATTTTTAAACAGAATAGACTCCATAATTTTCTTTAGACAGTTATCACAAAATGATGTAGAAAATATAGCACGAATTCAAATTAAACAACTTGAAAGAAGATTACAAGAACAAAATATTAAATTAACTGTAGATCAAGATGTAATTAACAAAATTAAAGAATTTGGTTATGAAAAAGAATTAGGCGCTCGTCCGCTAAAAAGGGCTATTCAAAGCTATATTAGCATACCTATAAGCAGATTTTTATTAACTCATCCAAATACTAAAGAGCTAAAATTAACAGTCAAAAATGATGCAATAGAAGTTCAATAAAAGTTTAAGAGCTAGATTATTAAATGAATCTAGCTCTTTCTCAATAATCTTGTCTGAGCTTTATGTCCTAAATTTTAAAAACCATAAATATATAGCATATGACAAAACTAAAATAAATATGTAATATTATTATAATAAGTTTATTATAAGATCATAAGGGACATATCATGAAAAAAATACTATATAATATAATGCTCATAATTTTATTAACACCAAGCCTTCAATTTAATGCTTACAACGTTTCAGAAAGTATAAATATTATAGAAGCAATAAAAAATAGTGATATAAATTTATTAGAAAAAACTTTAGATAATATTGAATTAAAAGAAGACGATAAGATCGCTTTATTAACTATGGCAAATTCTATCTCACAAGAGCTTCAAATAAAAATGGCTATTGATTTTATTAAAGAAAATAACAAACCTCTTCCCAGTAAACCTTATGATCTCATAAGCACAGGCATTATACTAGCTACGCCCTTAGCCTTAATTTATACAGCAACCAAAACCTTTGTAAGTAAAAATAATTTGGATAAATATTTAAATATAATATTATCAGCAGGTATCATAACAGGAACAGTTTTGTCATTAAAAAAACTCAAATCAATATCAAAGGAAAAAAACGAAGAAATATTAAAAGAGTATAATACAGTTCAACAAAAATTTATAGATTCTTTAAAAATTATTAGTATATTGAATGCAAAGTAAAAATAATAAAAAGTACTTTGTCATAAAAATAAAATAAAGCCGCAATATATTAATAATAAGTTTATTTTGCCAATGAAAAGATTAATAATATGAAAAGAATAGCCCTTTTGCTTATGCTAGTATTTCAAATACTAAAAACCCCAAATTTTAATGCTTGTAATAACTCTGATATAGATAAAATTAAACATGCAATTAAAGATAGTAGACCTAAATTGCTAGAGAAAGCCCTACATAATATTAAGTTAAAAGAACAGGATAAAGAAAATTTATTATTTTTAGCATTTTCTATTGCTAAGACTAGAGAAAATAGAATGAATATTGAACTGATTAAGCCTAAACCAAAACCTATTCCAACGGATAGCGCTATATATGATCTAATGAAATTAAGTATTATTATTACTACTCCGATAACTAGTCTTTTATTATGTACTAAATTTTTTTCTATGACTTTTGATTGGGACGAATCTATAGAAAAACCATTAGCCATAGCAACTATAGTAGGAGCAGTTTTGTTATATAAGAAACTAGACTTAATAGCCAGAAAAAAAGATCAAGAATTTTTTCAACATTACAGAACTACTCAACAAGAGTATATAGATTCTATAGATATTATAGCAATATTACAATCAAACTAACACAAAACAATATAATAGTTTTAAAATTATGTTTCTTTCTTGCTTTCATCTTTTGAGATATTTTGGCAATTTATACAACCTAGATTCAGACCTTCTTTTGGTATAATTTTATCAAAATATTTTTTAGAAGCATATTTACTATTCTCTTTAATTTCTTCACATACTCCATCTATAACTGCTTGCCCTATTTTTGAATCGGAAATATAGATAAAAACATCTTTGACAAGATTGATTTCGTCAGAATCTTTACAATATTGAACTACATAAGAAGCCCAACTTCTAGAGTGAAACTTCTTATCTAATTTTTTTCTCGTCTCTATTTCTTGTGATTGTATATACCAATAAGTATATAAATTATCTAGAAAATTTTTAGCATAATCATTATAAAGAAAGAAGCGAGCAACTTTTCGATGAAAAATACCATTATAGTATGCATATCTTGCAATAGTCCTTACGGGTCTATTTTTTATATCAAGACTTTTCCACCAGACATAGTTATCAGAAAGTTTTTGATCATTTTTTCTACCTTCTATTAACACATTTGCAGCACGGCTTATAAATTCTTTTATATCATAACAAGAAAAACCTTCTGCCATTGTAGATAGATCTTCTTGATCTACATCTCTTACATAAATATTATTAAGTTTTTCAACATCAATTCCCTCTTTCAATCTCATAACTTCACGTACTTTATTAATATAAATGTTAAGATTATGACCTATAATTTCAAAGCGTTTATTATAATCTGGATTATCAAGATTTATGATATTTGTATCAAATAAACCTTTAAAATTTATATTTTCTGGATATTGATCATAGTTAATATGAGAACTAATTATAAACAAAACTTTATTAGACCTTTTATACTTTGTTAGTTTTTTAAAAATAAAATTAATAATTAGCTTTCTTGAAGACTTATTATCAACTTTATAAAGAAGTTCATCTAACAAATGGATAAAACATATAGCAGGCAATTTAGTTCTAATTTTATTAAGAAACTGATCAAGATTTTTAAAATTTATATCATTGCTATCTTTATCAATGTTAGCCTCTTCTTTATCATATAAACAAATAAGATTATAACCTTCAACTATAATAAATGGCAAGGAAGTTAATTTAGCAATAGAATAAGCTAAACTAAATTTACCAGTTTTGGCAGGCCCATATATAAATAAACTTTTATCAAAACCAATACCATTTTTTAAATTATCAATAAGTGCCTCTAATCTAATCCGATCAAATCCTTCATTATTATACTTATTAAGCAATAACTCTATGGGAAGAAAATCATAATTATTAATATTAAACGTATCGGCTGATTCAGATTCAGATGAATCTGCTGAACTTTCTTCATCTTGATATGTATCGGATTCTAAATTTTGAGTACAATTTGAATGTTTAAGTTCATAATCATCTCCTGCTAATAATTTAATTAAAGTATTAGCATTTTTATATGATTTATAATTGCATCCTAAAGAATCAGCAAAAATAAATTTAAGAGATTCATTAATATCTTTTGTAACAACACATGAAATCCAATGGACTGAATTGTAAATCAAAAATATTGCAGCTCCTGAAAAATTCTTATCCTGAAATTTTCTTTGAATATTAATCAACCGTTCTTCTCCAGAAGTTTGATCAAATAATTGCTTAAGATCTCTCTCAAGACATAAAATTTCAATTTGATCAAGATTAGAATCTCCACTTTCTAACTGAATAAGGGACTCTATTTCTTGACTTGATAGCCAATGACCTGCTTGCAAAAGAGAACAATTTTGTTCTTCTTTATAAAATCTGGCAAAATTTTTACCAACATTGGAAGACCAATTGATAATGTAAAATTCATCTTTATCTAAATTTTTAATCTGACCGTCGGCGATAACTTCAAAACTTAAATCAGTTAAATCGATAAAATATTTCTCAACATTAGAAAGTCTTTTATTAACTTTATTATATTTTTTAGATAAATACTGAGATTTAAGCACATCTTTAATATCTTCTTTTTTAATATTATAAATAGCAGAATTTTCTTCTAAATGCATTAAACGATTAGCAAGTTCATTAGATATGTTTACTATTAAATTACAAAATTCTCTTCTTGCTTTTTCAAGATCATTTAAGCCATGACTCAATGGTATTAATTTTATCCAATTATTCCTTAAATTAAGTTTATAAGAATTATCACTTGCATAAGATATTAATTCTATGTTTTTCAAATTTTTAAATAAATAATCGGTAATATAATACTTTGCCAATAATTGAATCCTTTGCAAAATAATATATTTAATCCAGGTGGAATCTAGAGAACCAAAAAGATTATTTCTATCAACATTAGATTCAAGAAAGTCTTTAAAAGAAGGATCTTTCAAAGACTTAGCAATCGTTAGACCATTGTAAAGAGCATGGTAACCGCATGAACTTTCGTCTTCTTGTTGCAGAACTTTATATTGGCATATTTTTGATTGAAAAGAGCAAGTTTCTTGTTGCACTCTCATAGAAAGGATACTAAAATTTACGCATATAAACATAAAAAATATATTTCTATATACTATATTTAGCTTTGAATTATGTAATAACATCCGATCACTCTTTAAAGTAAAATAATAATAACTACATTGTAATAAAAATTTAAATGTTCTATAGAAAAAATCAAAGGGTGATAATAGATAAAGAATTTTGGTAAATAAAATTCCTTCAACAATACTTATTTAAATCTACAATTCAAAGATATAGGTAATATTTTAAGAACAAATATAACGCCTGAACGCATTAATAAAAGCAAACCAATTTTTATCTAGAATAGTACAATACGTTTTTCCTACTTGATATTATAAAAATTATTTAGTTTTTTGATCAAAAGATTTCAAATCTTTAAAGTATTTCAGAAAATCACCTTCTTCAGATTTATATAAATCATTCTTACGCATAATTTCAGAAACATTAGCTATAGCTCTCAATAGTTCTAGTAAGTAAACTGAATTATTATCTTTTGTTCTTACAATTCTTTGCAAATTGAAAGTATTTAATAAGCTATCTTGATCATAAAGAATCCTTGAACCAATAAATACCATATACGGTACAAGCTTATTACCAGCATACCATAAATATTGTTTTAATCGAGTTGATGAGAGATCTCGATTAGTTTCTTTATTATATTTGGCTATTTTATTAGCTTTCTTTAAATTATGGTACTCTTTCATTAGAAATTTTAAATTGTAGATATTTGTAACAACGTTGATAAATCTTGAACTTATAACACTTTTTTCAAATGCCGATAAAGATTTTTTATCAAAACACAAAAATATATTTCTATAAAGTTCTTTATAAAAAATATCTTTAGTATCTAATAAAGATAAGAAATGACATAATCCGTAAAATACTCCTGCCCTATATACTTTTGACTTATCTTTACTACCTAATGCACTAATTTTATATAATTCACTTATAGAGCTTAAGATATCTGACTTTAAAAAATTTATAGGTAAGTTACTAAAAATTACCTTAGAATCACATTTTATTAACTTTAAAAAATCAGCCGACTCTTTAATCTCATTTAAGTTTTCCTTTAAAAACTTATCAAGAAGCTCATAATAATTATTAGATGAAAGATCTCGTATAGGTTGAATTTCTTCTAACTTTTTACTTAACCCATTTATCTTAAAAAATATTTCTTGATCTAAATTATTACCCTTACCTCCATTATTTTTCATATTTTTCAGATAAGCATCTATCTTTCTTATTACAAGATACTCATCAAATTTATTTGGAGATTTCGTCATATTATCATAAGCTTGTTTAATAATATTTAATAATTCAGGTCGACGATTATAAGCAAACGAATTATAATAAGTTTTTCGTATTTGATAACCCATTTCGATATCCTGCATCCTATTAATATTTAATATTTTCCAAGGATGTATAGCTGCTACTATTTTAAGAATATTTCCGCTCTTATTTTCTAGATTGAATGTGCCATTTATTGAAACAAAATATAAATTTATTGCAAATAAATTTAAGATAAGTATAAGTTTTTTCATAATATTTTATAAATTAGTTTAAGTATAGTTTATTATTAAAATTGTTTAATATTTTTAAGCTCACTCTTTTTATAATTCAAAGAATTGCCTAATTCGGTCCGTGTTCTAAAGAATCCTCTTAATGCTTCAGAGGCACCTGATAGAGCTTTTAAAACCTCAAAAACTTGAAGTGGCCGGCCTTGATTATTTTTAAATTTCGTAGTAAAAAGATCGATTAAATCTACGTCATCATAAAATTTTCTAACCAAAAAATATCCTACATAAGGAGCTAACTTGTTTAAGCCTAACCAAATAAATTGATTACGTTTTATAGAGCTAAGATCTCGCTTAATTTCTTTATTATATTGAGCTATTTGAGCAGCATTCTTACTAATCTTATACTCTTTATATCCTAAATAGAATGAAGACAAAGCAGGTATAACCCAATCGACAGCTTGCGATCCTAAAACTAGCCTATTTACTCCAAAATTTCTAGTTCCCTCTTGACAAGCAATATGTAAAAGTAGCTTAACATAACCAGGAGAAAACACAGCTCCTCCTAAATTAAAAGCCACTCCTAATCCAGATTGGGCCTTTATATTTTTTATACTCTTACTTCCCAAAATCTTAATTTTATTTATTTCATAATTCAATGTTAATAAATCAGAAGCAATCAAATGACCAAATAATAAATAACATTTATTTCTATAATTTTGTGTCTCTTGATCAGAAAGATAATTACTTAAAATACAATTATTAAAGTTTAAATAAAAAATTAAACCTAAAAAAATGAATTTAATTTTTTTCAACATAATGTCCCCACTTATTTATAAAAGAATATAATTCAAAATTATTAAAAATCCATTCAATATCCCTATTAAATTTTAATAAATTACTTTAAATTAACATATTTATTATAATCACCAATGATTGCTTGTTGAACCTTTTGCTTTCTAATTATTTCAGAAATAGTAGATAAAGCTTTTAAAGCCTCAAAACCTGTTAATGCATTTTTTTCTATATTAGATGCACTATTAGATAAATAACCAGAACCTTTAACACCAATATAACTTATGTAAGGCAATATTTTATTTAAACTCAACCATATATATTGATATAATTTAGTAGTATTAGATTCTATTTTTCTACTTTTATTACATTGAGCTATTTTATCAGCATCTTTAAATATTATATGATCTTTTTTCAAAGAACTAATTTCAGATAAAGAGCTCAATAAATCAACAGTACGTGAAAGGCGAACGATTTTATTTAAATGTTCTTCGTTATTATACTTGTTCAATTTATAATAAAATATAATTTTAGCAATGAAAGAAGTAGTACATGAATTCAAATCAAATAGTTTACTTATATCTGCTAAATTCCTTATTTCTTGAGGATTGAAATTTCCGATTATATTAATCTTATTAATCTCATGCCCTAAAGTTAATAAATCATAAATAATAGATTTTCCTAATAACATATATGAACTATTTAAATAATTTTCTCTCAACTTAGTATCACTATCAGTATTACCTAATAACATAAAATTGATAAAAGTAATTACCATTAAAATTTTTAACCTACATGCGTTAAGCATAATTTCCTTTATTTCTTAAAATGTTTATGGAATTTATAACAGTCAATTTCTGATTTATACCTAAAATATTTTCGCATCATTTCTGATAAATTAGATATAACACTTAAAACCTCAAATTTTTTTAGTTACATTAAAATTAATTCTATTAAATTCAGGATCTAATTTACTAAAATCGTATAGACCAGCATACGGCAAGACCTTATTTGAAAATAACCATAATTTTTGAATAAATTTAGTAATTCCCAAATTCCTATTATTATCATCATTATATTTGGCAATAGCTTTTGCATTTCTGGTAATTTGACCTTCATAATATAAAGAACGCCAAGCCATTAATGAAGGTAAATAATTAGCAAAACGAGACATTTGAACTAAATTATCTTTATTATTAATCATACTTTCATTTAACATAGCATGAACTAAAATTTTGGTAACAATGGAAATAGGTCCTGAAAGCAAATTATACTTTCTACTTGCCCTAGATACAGCTTTAATATCTTTTTTATTTCTACTTGAAAGCACGTCAATCTTATCAAGTTCATGCCATATAGTTACCAAATCGGTCAAAATAGATTTCCCAATTAAAAAGCAAAAAGCAGAATCCTCATCAAACTGGGCTAGTTCATATTTTTTTGCCAGTAACTTATCTAAAATTGAAGGTTCATCTATATTGCTTAGCCTCTTAATAAAACGTTCACATTCATTTAAAAATCTATCAAAGTTAAAACTCGATAAAATCCCAAAATTTAAACTTGAGATAAAAACAGTAAGAATTAACCATCGAGGTCTTTTTAACATTAATTTCCTTGATATAACATAAATTATTTTATTAAACTAGCTCGATATCTTTCATAATTTCCCATTTCAGCAGTATATCCATGCGATTTACGTATTGTTTCTGAAATATCAGAAGCTAACTTTAAGACTTCAAAACATTTTGCTAAATCCTTATAAGAAGCATTTTCCATATTAGAATTTAGCTTTTTTATCCCCAAAATAAATGCATATGGCAAAATCTTATTTATTCCAAACCAAGCTTTTTGCAAAAATTTAGTGCTACTTAAATCTCTTTTAGAAATCCGATTGTACCCTGCTATAACTTTTGCATTTCTTTCAATATAGCCATCTAAATAAAGATTTTTCCAAGCAGCAAGAGAGGGCAAATAATTAAGAAACCGTACAATTTGAGAGTTCCGATCATCACCTAAATTTTTATTCAATACAGTATGAAAAAATGAATTTAAAGCAAGAGAAATAGGACCATAAAATATATTATATTTTTTATTAGCCTTTGAAATAGCCTTTATATCTTTTTTATTTGTACTACCAAGAACATTAATTTTATCAAGTTCTTGCCAAACAGTTACTAAATCAGTCAAAAAAGATTTAACATATAAAACCTCAAAAGTATCTTGCGCTTCTCCATTTAAAAAATTATGCCATTTATCTAAAATAATATTAGACTCAGCATTAAGTTCTAAATTGGGTTTCAACGGTGATCGGCTTGATGGCCTATAATATGTATAATCAGGAAGAGGAGCACTTGGAGTGTATTCTGAAGTATAATCATCGTCTGAACTATATCCCTTCATTGACAAAATATCATTTGAACAAAACCAAATAAGTCCTAAAACTAAACCATATTTTTTTAACATAGAATCCCCTTAATATTTAAAATTTTTATTAATTATTTAATTTAACTTAAAGTAGTTAAAATTATTACTCTATACTTTAAAATCTATTAGTAACATTATATTAATAATATACACTTTAAATTTTATTTAAATCTTGAAACATTTTTTTCATATCTTTATTAGCTTTATAGGATTTATAATTTCCTAATTCTATTTCATATCTACACTTTTTTCGTAATAATTCCGAAATATGTGATATAGCTTTTGAAATTTCAAAAACATTGAATGATTTTTCTTTTAATTTCTCATAATTTCTTACAGCACCCAATAAAGTTACATTTTCATTAATCATTCTACTTGCTATCAAACTTGCATAGGGAAATAATTTATTAATAGCAAGCCAAACATATTGAGTAAATCTTTCTTTTTTAAAATCTTTCTTTAAGTATTTATTGTTCTTAGCAATCCAATGAGAATTTCTTATAATTTCAAAATCTTTATTTAAGAATTTAAAACTAGCTAAGTTTGGTAATAAACTTAAACCTCTTACAAACTTAATTATATTACTTTGAGCAGGAAATATCTCTTCATGAAAAACAATGTTGTGAAATTTAACGATAGAAAAAATCGGAGAATAAGTATGGATTAAACAATCAATTTTAGCAGCCTTGTATATTGCTTCTGAATCAGCACTTCCTAGAACTCTAATTTTATTGATCTCTTTTATTGAGTTTAATATATCCCATAAAAAGTTCATCCTTACTATATATAAAGCATACCACTTACTAGATTCTAAGTATTCGATTAATGCATCTTTAGCATTGTTAATATGTTTATACAGTTCATTAATTTTATCCCTTTCTGATTCACTTTTATCTTTATTTCTATCAGAATGATACTTAAATAATAAAGGCCGCGCTAACTGCTCTATATCTGATCTAGAAAAATCAAAAATATTAGTGTTATTTATGCCTAGTATTCTCCATGGCGCTTTTTTTACTAATTGTCTTAACTCTTCATCTGTTAAAGCTTCATTTAAATAAGAAGAAAATATATCAATTGAATCTTGTTCCATTGAATATATAAATTGATTCAATGAAAAAACTAACAAAATAACAATAAAATACTTACTTTTAGACATAAAGTTCCTTGTAATTAAAATTAATTTATTTATTAACGTCAAAATTAAACTTCTTATAATCACCATATTCAATTATATATCTGTACAACTTTCTTAAAATTTCAGAAACATGAGCCATCCCTTTTACCACTTCAAATCTTTCATAAGAACTTAATGTTAATTTTTTCGTATTCTTAAATGTATCAATAAAACCAACATTTTCATTATTTTTCCTTGATAAAGCAAAAGCCATGTAGGGAGCTATTTTATTAAATAATAACCAACTATATTGAACAAATTTTGTCTTTGATAAATTTCTACCTGTTTCTTTATTATATTTAGATATTCTTTCTGCTTCTTTTGAAATTTCTCTATCTTTTTTAAGAAAATATATATCAACAAATGGATAAATTAAACTCATAGCTCTAGCATATTGAACATATATATTTTGAGTAGGCATATTATTTATATAATCCAAAAATATATTTATCTTTGCTTTAATAAACATGGGAGAAGATGAATGTAAAATACCATCTACATTAGCAGCATTTAATATACTTTTTTCATTAAAACTACCTAAAACTCTAATCTTATTTATTTCGTTTAAAACATTAAAAGAATCCCAAATAATATTAACATGAATATTAAAAAGTAAATCCTGATTATATATTTTTTGATCTTTATTTTTACTTTCACTTTGATATTGTTTTTGATTCTTTCTAACATCTTCTCTTAAAATATCAAAGTTTGGTGCACTTTTAGCAGATTCCTCTGGAATAAATTTTTTTTCAGTACCTGTTAATCTTTCATAAGCATTTTGCACTGCTTTAAATATGTCATTAGCTTTAGTCTCAGAATTTTTATCAGGATGATAAGCACGTACTAATTTTTGATAAGATTTTTTAATTATATTGGGTCTAGCTTGAGGAGAAATACCTAATACTTCCCATGGTCGAAGTTCTGATATTTCATAAAACTTATCACTTGTTATATTGCCTGACAAATATCTAGAAATTAAAGTAGGTCCACTAGTTTTCATTGCAAGCATATTATTTATCAAGAAGATAAAAGCTAATAAAAAGATATATTTATTTCTCATAATCATAACCTATATTAAAACTAATTATCCATTAGCTTTATAATTTTCATAACATCCTATTTCAACTTTATATCTATAATGCTTACGCACTATTTCTGAAATCTGTGATAAAAGCTCTATTATTCTAAAAGTTTCAATAGGTTTTAATTTTAAGTTTTTTGAGTTAATCAAAACACTTAAAATACTAATATTTTCATTAATTTTTCTTGAAAAAATAAACCCCAAGTATGGTGCTAATTTATTAACAGTAAGCCAAACATACTGTATAAATTTAACTTTGGTAAAATTTCTTGTCTCTCTCTTATTATATTCAATTAAATTATCTATATTTTTTAAGATTTCATAATCTTTTTTCATAAATTTAAGATTATATATAATATAAAAAAAACTAAAAAATTGAGCTTTGTTTAAGTAATAATTTTCTGTACTAATAATTTTATTTTGTTGTATACAAAATATAGTCTTTACTAAATTAAAAATATTAGAATAAATATTAACCTTTCTATCAAATAAAATTGCATCTTTTATTTTTTGATCATCTATACCACCCAAAATCTTAATTCTGTTAATTTCGTTTATAATAGTTAGAATGTCACACAATAAACTAACGTTAATTATGAAAATATTATGATCTATTTTTGATACTTTTCTCTTTGTATACTGCCTTTTTAAATGTTGATGATGATTAACATTATCTTGCATGTGCTCATAATTTTTTTGATATTTTATTAGTTCTTCATAAGCATTGCTAATTTCCTGACAAATATAAGCATCGCTGTTGAGTCTACGAAATTCAGGAGAATATTCTTTATATAGCTTAAGATATATCTTTCGAATTTTTTCAAAAGGTACGTACTTAACAATAGCTAAAAAATTCCATTTATTATCTAGTATTTTTTCATTTAGTTTCTGGCTTGTTATTTTGTTTGATAAATAATCCGAAATTATTTGGCCATGATCCATTGAAAATATGTTATTTACCAAAAATAAAAAAATTATCAAAATAATAAACTTACTTTTTATAATCATTTTTAACCTTTATTAAAACCAATTATCTATTAAGCTTTATAATTATATAATCCTCTCATTTCAACTTTATATCTAAAATGCTTACGTACTATTTCAGACATATTAGATAATGCTTTTGCTATTTCAAATACATTATAAGAATTTAAAGCCAATTTTTCATAATTTCTAGACAAAACAAAAACTAAATAAGGAGAGATTTTATTAAATAAAAGCCAATTATATTGAACAAATTTCTCTCCTGATAAAGTTTTATTTGTTTCTTTATTATATTTGGATATTTTGTACGCATTTTTCTCAATTTGTTTTTCCCTTTTATCAAACAATAAAAAATTCAATATAGGATTCATAAAATTTATAAATCTAGCAAAATTAACATATCTATCTTGCTTAAGACTATAACTTATAGAATTAAGACTATAATATATATTAGGTATAATAGAAAACGGTACCAGTGAGTTAAAAAGCCTATCTAGCAAGGCAGCATCATGTATAACTTCTTCATTAAAACTACCTAAAACTCTAATCTTATTTATTTCTTTTAAAATATTGATCAGATCACCTAAAAAACAAAATTTAATATAATTATATTGATTTTTTTGCTTTGATATTAAAAGTTCTTGCTTGAGTTTTCTTATCCTATTATTGTTTGCTTTTAAGATCTCTTTAAAATCTGTGTTAGTTTGTTGAAAGTATGCTATATCGTCGCTCATAGAAACAATATTAAAATTAATAAATAAACTGCTTAAGATAATCAAATAAACTTTATAAAACACTTTTATAATTTCCCTAAAATATTTAAATACTTTTTACTAATATTAAAAATTGACTTAAAATTTAATAAAATACATTATTGTAATTTACTTAAGTCTATTTTAAATACTTATTTTTTTCAAAAGGCCTATAAGCAATATATTTCACTAATAAGAAATTCAAACTTTTTTAATTATAAGTTAAAACTAAGTAACTAATAAATATTAACTAAAATAATTTGAACATATTATGATAAAAATCTTCGTCGCAAATTGGAAAATGCAAAAATCCTATAGTCAAACTATCAAGTGGTGCATAAAAAATAATAAAGAATTAGCAGAGCTGTCACATAGAAAAAATATAATTATATGCCCATCTTTTGAGTCTATAGCTAAAGTACAAACTCTACTTAATAAAAATATAAATATAGGTGCTCAAGATTGTTCAGCTTTTGAAAAAGGCGCCTACACAGGACAGGTGTCAGCCATATCTTTAAGAGAAATTGGTATTAATTATTGCTTAATAGGTCACAGTGAAACCAAAATCAATATTACTAATACTGATAATTTAAATAATTCTATATCTGAAAAATATTTCTTACTTATAAAAAATAATATTAAACCGATCATATGTATCGGTGAAACTCAAGAAGAACGAGAAAAAAATATTACTTATGATATACTCAAACATCAAATAGACATGATAATTAATAAAATAAAAAAAGAAGAAATTAAAATAAATGAATTAATTATCGCTTATGAACCCATTTGGGCTATTGGAACAGGAAAAGTTCCTAAACCAGAAGAGTTAAATAATACTCTAATCGGGATAAAAAAATATATAAACTCTATTTTATCAGATATAGAATTAACAATCTTATATGGAGGAAGCATAAATTTAGATAACATTGAAGAATTTAAAAATATGGGAATTCTTAATGGATTTTTACTAGGAAATTCTAGCCTTGATTTTCAATTGTTTAAAAAAATTGTATTATTATCTATAAGCGCATAATATATTAAATATTTAAATCAAGATGAAAATATATAAACTTAAAATATTAGGAGTTAATAATGATTTATGGATTACTTATAACTTTATTCGTTTTAGTTTGCTTCTTTCTGGTACTAATAATATTAGTTCAAAAGGGTAAAAGCAGCATGGGAATAGGAGCAATGGGTGGTGGATCACAACTTTTATTTGGTGGATCCGGTGGGCAAAATCTTTTTCAAAAAACCACCTGGACTTTAGGTACACTTTTTATGGTTGGATCACTTTTGATTACCTTAATTAAGAAGCCTTCGTCAAATTTATTATCAAATTTGGAGAAAACCACCACAGTACAAGCACAAAAAGACATTAAAGAACAAGCTGCAAATACCAAATAACTGATATAAATAATATTAGAAATGCTTATTAATTTAGTTGGCGTTGTAGGAATATATTTTTTAAAGATATGTAACGATGTCCTTACATTTATACTTTTTTTATTAAAATCTATAAAAGTATTTTTTTCAAAACGACTAAAGATAAAACAGATTATTATACAGATTCAACAAGTAGGAGTTGAATCTTTTACAATAGTGTTTTTAACTGGATTCTCTTCAGGATTTGCTCTTGCTTTGCAGTCTTTTATGGGACTTAACAAGTTTGGAGGAGAAGAACTAATTGGCTTAGTTGTTGCACTAGGTATGACCAGAGAATTAGCTCCTGTTCTTACTGGCATAATGGTTACAGGTAGAGCAGGATCTGCTATGGCTGCTGAAATTGGTACCATGAAAATTACTGAACAGATCGATGCTCTAAAAACTTTATGCATCGATCCGCATCAATATTTAATTATACCAAGAGTTATAGCAACTACCGTAGCTCTGCCACTATTGACTTCTATTTCTATGTTATGCGGAATAGTTGGAGGATATATATATAGCACCTTTATAGTAGAATTAAATCCTGAAATATACCTTTCAACTATTGAGATGCATTTAGATATTTGGGATATAATAGGAGGTATGATAAAAGCTTCTGTTTTTGGACTCATTTTGTCATTGATAAGTACTTATATGGGACTTCATACAAAGGGAGGAGCACAAGGAGTAGGCGCGGCTACCACTAAAAGTGTAGTTGTTGGATCGATTCTTATACTAATTGCTAACTACTTTCTTAGCTTACTTTTATTTCAATCAACTTAATCATCTTTATAAAAATTATGATAAATATTATAGATCTTAAGAAAAAGTTTAATAGTACTTGGGTAACTGACGGAATTAATTTAACTATTCCAGAAGGCAAAATAACATGTATTATAGGCAGATCAGGAGAAGGAAAATCGGTTCTTTTAAAACAAATCATAGGCCTTATAAAACCTACCTCAGGTCAAATTTTAATAGATAATACAGATATTACCAAGCTTGATGAAAAAGAAATGGAACCTATATTCAAAAAGTGTGGTTATGTATTTCAATTTGCAGCACTACTTGATTCTCTTAATATCTTTGAAAATGTAGGCCTAACCTTACTAGAGCATGGATCAAATGAAGATGAAGTTCTTTCAATTGTCAAAGAAAAATTAGCTCTTGTTAATTTAGGACAAGAAATTTTATATAAATATCCTTCAGAACTCTCTGGCGGAATGCGTAAAAGAGTTGGAATAGCAAGAACCTTAATAACAAATCCTAAAATAATTCTTTATGATGAACCAACTACTGGTTTAGATCCTATAACATCTAAAGTTGTTCATGAACTTATGTATAATATGCAAAAACAACTTAACGTTACTTCTGTTGTAATATCACATGATATAGAGATATTTAATTATGTAGATTATATAGCATTATTGCATTTAGGCAAAATTAGATACTTTGGTCCTGCAAGCACTATATGGCAATCTGATAATCCTTATATTTATCAATTTATAAGAGGACTAACAGAAGGACCTATTCAACCAGATTTAGGTCTTAAGTCAAGCTAAATCTTTTATAAAATTTTTAGATCTCAGTTCTTTATGATAACTAACTGCAAAATGGTGGGCATAATCTCTCAAAGAAATTAATAATCTGGCATAATCTTTTTTTAGATCCAATTTTAAACCTAAAGGCAAATTATCAGAAAATAATGTTTCTTCGCGCTTTGCTAAACTGATAAATTTAACATTGTTAATCAAATCTTTAACAGCGTTTAATTGCCCTTTGCCCCCATCAATTAAAATTAAATCAGGGACATTTTTCAGATCTTTATATCGCCTTTGGACAATTTCCTGTAAAGCAGCATAATCATTTTGATCAGTTAAACTTTTTATTTTAAATCTTCTAAAATTATTTTTATCAGGTACTCCGTAAGTAAATCTGATACAGGAACCTACTATATAACTACCTTGAAAATGAGATATATCAAAACAATCTATATTAATTGGATTTTTATCGATCTCAAGAATTTTTCTGAGCTCTTTTATCGCATTAATATTATCATCCATTTGATTTTTTGGAGTAGTTTTAATAATTATCTGCTCTTTATATTTATCTTCTGAAAATTTAGCCTTTAAAGTCTGAGATATAAAGTCTAAATTTTTAAGATAATTATTTAAATGTTTCGATTTCTCAAATTCTAAATCTTTATTATACTTTTTAATCTCAGAGACCAATATTTCATGGCAAGAATTAAGATCATCTCTTAAAAGTTCTTTTACTAATTTCATTCTAATTTTATAAGAGTCAATATCAAATTCAGATTTACAGTTCCCAGCACATATACCCAAATGATAATCTAAACAACCATTTTGTATTCTTTTATTACATAAACTTAATTTAAAAGTTTTAGTTAAATAGTCATAAACCGATCTAATTTTACCCTTAAATAAAAAAGGCCCAAAAGACATAGAGTTCTTAGTTTGCTTATTGCTTAAAACTAACTTAGGCAATCCCTCTAATTTATCGTTTATTATCTCTAAATACTTAAATGGAGTACCTGATTTTAATAAAGTATTATACTTAGGTTTAAATTTTTGAATTAATTGAGCTTCTAAAAGTAGTGCTTCTGTTTCAGTATTTGTAATAATATGATCTATTATATTATATTCTTTTATTAATTCTTGAACTTTGATATTATCTTCCCGTTTTTTAAAATAAGATGATATTCGCTTGCGTAAGTTTTTGGCCTTACCTATATAAATTATTTTGTCATTCTTATCTTTAAATAAATATATACCAGATACTTGGGGAATATTTTTTATACTTTGATTAATGCTAAACTCCATAATTTTTACTTTATCTTTCAATTGCACTAATATTACATTAATATTATAACATATTTTTTTATTTTTGTAATAATTAAGGGTCCAAAATCTGGACCCTTATCAGCTTAAATATAATAGTGAAACCATATATTTAATATGAGAATATTATAAAAAATTATTAGATATTAAGAAAAGCGATCTATTAACTGATATAAGCCAGAAACACCGACTAATATATAAATTGCTTTTTCAACATAAGGCCATGCACCAAATAACATATGTACAAGATTATAATCAAAAGCATATAATCCCCAGTTAATGGCACCCAATACAGTTAAAACAAAAGTTAAAATATTTACAAATTTCATAAGATTTATTTCCCCCATTTTCATTCCCTTATATTTTGTATTTTAATTTTTACTACTTACAATCTTCTTATAGGCATTAATTATATTATATTATTTTCTATTATAAAAAATCAATATTTAAAAATAAAAAATATTTACTAGAGCAAGGTGGTCATTTGTTTGACAGGGATTTATATGTTAAGTATTGATACTTGAATTAACTATGTATAATATATATCAAAATTGATTACAAACCTTAAAATTTCTTATTATGATATTTTTAAAAAAACATTGGTCGATAACTTTACTGTTATTAATATTTACGCTTGCATTTTGGTATTTTTTTGTATACTGTTACATTTCAAGCCAAATAATTAATTATAAAGTCAGAATAAGAAGATTAGAAAAAATAAAATCTAAATCGTTCCAAGCTCAACAAGACTGCGTCAATCTCGAAAAAAGATTAAAAGATCTAGAATTAAGCATAACTCAAAATTCCTCAAAACAGAAAAGTTTTTATAATAAACTCTCTCGAATTATTCGATGTATTATTAATAATAATCTAACTTTAAAACAATGTTTTCCCGATAAAAAAACAAAATCAAATTGGTATTATAAATCATCATTTAAGTTAAATATAAATGGTTATTATCTAGATATATATAGATTCTTTAACTGTTTATCAAAAATAGATTGCTTTATAGAAATTACACAGTGTACTATAAAAAGAGTTAACCAAAAACTTGAGTGTATTCTGACTCTCAATTTTATAGAAATTATTTAAATTAAAAGTATTATGTTTATTGTAAAAATTTTATTTTTTTGTTTTATCTTTACAAGTATCACTATAAATTCGATAACTTTAAGAAATCCTTTTTCATTTTCAGAAATCCATTGCAATAATATAAATTTTAACGGCATTGCCAAAATTAATAATAAATCCACAAAAAACTTTAAAAATTTCGCAATAATAAATATAGATAATAATATAAAAATAGTTCAACCAGGAGACAATATTCTTAATTATAAAATAATAGATATTGTAAGTAATTACATTATAATACAAGATGAAAACAATAATGAGTTAATCATATTGGATGAATAAAATCCCTTCAACTTATAAAAAGCTGAAGGGTTAGGGGGTGAACAATACTTGCTGTATTGTTCGTTTAGGGACATTACTAATATTTTATATTCTTATTTAATCTTGAGAATAGTATCAATCAATTGATCTAATGTCAAGTACAGTATATTACAATAAATATTATCAAACTTGTCTAAATTTAATCTATTTCAATTTAATTTTATTCAGTATAAACTCTAAACTAAAGCCACAAACTAAAAAATAATTTAAAATATATTAAACATGAAAAATAAAATCACAACCTTTAGTTTGATAATCATCTATAGCTTTATTTATTTAAATAACAAAACTCTTTGGTCTATGCAAAAACAAAAAGATTATGAGTGTACTTTAGATTTATCAAATACCATTATGCTAAATTATTTTGATAAATTGATAAAAATTAAGATCAAAGAAAGCAGAAGTAATATATTTTATTTAATACATTCTTTGGCAGAAATTTTAGACATCGATAGCAGTGCACACTTAAACCAACAGTATAAATCATGTAGCTTTAAATTTGGGGACATAAATAAAATTTTATCAAAGTATTTTAAATACTATAAAATAGATGTCAATACTCAAAATAAAACTGGTGACAGCCCTTTAATACAAGCAATAAATTTGAACTACAAAAATATAAGTAAATTTCTTATTAAATATCCAAAAACTAATATAAATCTTAAAAACAATGATAAACAAAATGCTTTAATGATCGCTGCTGAACAACCAAATAGAATAAAAGCTATTAAATATATAATCAAATATAGAAATAACAATATCGATATTAATGATAAAAATAAATATAAAAGAACCGCTTTAATGATAGCTGCGAGTAATAATAATGCAGAAGCTTTGACCTTGATTTTATCACATCCCTATACAAATATTAATTTGAAAGATCAAGACGGATTTACAGCCCTATTTTTAGCATCACATTTAGGATTATATAATATAGTTGAAATGCTTCTTGAACAAAAAGAAATTGATGCTGATTTAACTGATAATCAAGGAGATACCGCAGAGACTATAGTCATAAAATCTTATAATATAAGTTGTATAGTAAAAAACAAAACTTTAATAAATATTTATAACAATCTAATTAACTTATTCCAAGAACATAAAATAAGAAAGTGCTTAACATGAAAAATTTAATAAACCATTCGATAATCTTCTTATTAATAATAATGTCTGATAAAATAATGGTTATGAATATTGACATGGATACTAATTCTGAACAGCTTAATTTATTAAGTTATCCAGATGAAATCACTTTAAACATATTAGATTTAACAATAAAAGATATATTTGAAGCAAATAAAGATAATACTATTGAACTCTTTCAAGAATTGGTTTCTTTTTTGGGAAAAATTTCAAATACTAATCAAAGGTTTCTAAATATAGCAAAATCAAATGATTTAAATAAAATAATACTTAAGTATCTTATTGATTATAATATTAACGTAAATTTTTGTAATAAAAATGGTATAAGCCTATTACATTGGATAGCAGGTAAGAATTTTATAACATTATGCCAAATTTTATTATCTCATCCTGATATTGAAATTAATATCAAAATCAAAAGCGATATCAATAACAAAACTCCATTAATATTGGCAATAGAACATAAGCATAATGAAATAGCTAAATTAATCATACAACACAATAAAACTAATATTAATGAACAAGGAAACTGGGGAGAGACAGCCTTAAGTACAGCTATTCTTTATCACAATAACGAAATAGCAAAACTTTTGATCAACGACAAAAGAGTTGATGTTAATACAAAAGATTTTTTAGGAGATAACAATACATTATTACAAACAATCAGTAGAGGAAACCTAGAGATATTTAAAATTTTGATAGACCAACCTGATATTGATATTAATATGCAATCTAGCACTGGAACGACTCCACTGATATTAGCTTGTTATTACGGACTAATAGATTTTGTTAAATTACTTGTAGTTAAAACTATAATTAACATAAACGCTAAAGATCTAAATGGAAATACTGCTTTAATATATCCTACAATATTTAATTGTGAAGAAATAGTTATTTTACTACTAGAACATGGCGCAGATCCAACTATAGCAAATAAAAATGGATCTTCTCCACAAGAATTAGCTAAAAAACTAAGTCATTCAAACTTAATAAAGTTATTCGCAAAAAAACCAACCACTAAAGATTTAGATCATGAACAAGGAAATTGTACAATCTCTTAGTATTAATTTAAAAATTAAAATT
This sequence comes from Candidatus Babela massiliensis, assembly GCF_000513475.1. Lineage (GTDB taxonomy): Bacteria > Babelota > Babeliae > Babelales > Babelaceae > Babela > Babela massiliensis. The sequence goes on along the minus strand of NC_023003.1, from coordinate 760,480 downwards.
CTCTTAAAATTAATAAAATGCTATAATTGTTATTAATTTTAAGATATCTTAACATTTATTAAAGCGAAAAATTAAGGTGAAAAAATTTTATTTTGTTTTGCTAGTTTTTTTATTACCGTCTTGTCGGCAAATATCATTAAAAAAGAACAACTTAGAATTACTAAATGAAGAGAAAATAGCATACATTAAAGTCAAAGGCATAGAATGCGAATTTTGTGCTCAATCTGCTCTTGAAGCACTTAGTAAAATAGATGGGGTCATTCAAGCACAATTTGAAAAAAATAATTTTATTCATATAAATAAATACTTTGAAAATAAAAGAATAGAATTAATTTACTTACCTGATAAAGTTATAGATCAAGATATAATTAGTGAGGCTTTAAGTATCGAAGGCTTTCAATTAGATTCTATCTCTTAGTTAATCATGATTTTGTTATTAGTATTAATTTAATTCCCAATTAGTAACTGCACTATTGAAGTTAGCGCACTCTTGCCGTTTGACTTTAATATATTCCTCAAACCCTTTAGGTGTTAATAAATCTTTTACCATTTGACTATCTTGCATAACATCTAAAGCTTGAGATAAATTTTTAGGCAAAACCTTAATATTCATGTCTCGTATTTTACTTACATCTAATTTAAATAAATTTTGAGTAATAGGTTTATTTAAAATTAAATCTTCTTTAATACCCTTTAAGCCTGTCTTAATAATCGCTGAAAAAGCTAAATAAGGATTACAATTAACATCGGGACTTCTAATTTCAATTCTCATTGCTTTATCAGGTTCATCGTGCATTAAAGGTAATCTAAACAATGCAGATCTATTTTTAAGTCCCCAACAAATATAAACAGGAGCCTCAAAATCAGGCACTAAGCGCTTATAAGAATTAATTAATGGATTTAATATAGCACTAAATTCTTTTATATAAGATAAATTACCGGCCAAAAATTTCTTACCTAAATCGGAGAAATTATAATCATTGTCACAAGAATAAAAAGCATTTTTATTTTCAAGATTATCATAAATACTATAATGTATATGCATAGCACTACCATTTTTACCATAAATTGGTTTAGGTAAAAAAATTACTTGATATCCTAATTGATTGGCAAGAACTTTAAGGGCATATTTAGAAATAATGACTTGATCTGCAATTTCAAGTGCATTATCATACTTTATACTAAATTCATATTGACCAGGAGCTACTTCATGATGAAATTTTTCAACATCTACGCCCATGCCCTTAAGGGTATGAATTATAATATGATTTTCTTGCTGTCTTGAATATATTTCATCAGGATCTATATATTTTTTATTATCAAGTGGCTCAGAATTTTTGTATAAAAAGAATTCTAATTCAACACCAATATTACACTTACAGTTAATCAGATTTAGTTCTTTTATAGCTTTTTTTAAGATATATCGAGAGTCTGATTCATATAAAGTATTTCGATCTTTATAAATATCACATATAACCCAAGCTGTCTTATGAAGATCCGAAGTCCATGGCAAAAATCTTAAAGTACTTAAATCAGGTTTTAAAATCATATCACTTTCTTCTGTTGAAAAATAACCTGGGATTGAAGAACTATCAAATGTTAAACCATTGATAAAAGCACTTTTTGCCTTATCAAAAGGTACTATAATTTCCTTCAAGTCTCCAAACAAATTAACAAAAGTAAATGAGACAAATTGTGTATCTTCTTGCTCTAATTTTTCTAATATACTTTCTACAGTTTCATTTTTTTGATTCTTAGAAATTAAGTTTTTATGTTTTAAAGATTTTTTATTCTGCAAAATATTTTTAAAAAAATCCTGCTCAAGTGTATTTATAATATTTATAAAAATTAATGAGCAAAATGATAGATATAAAATATACTTTTTCATAGCACCTTTCGTTAAACTATTTAGAATTATTATTTTATAAATCATCTTACTTTATATATTTTTTCAAAAAGTATCAAATTTTAATTATATTATAATCACTCTATATAATCAGCACTATGTATATTAGCTAAAGTACGCTTCTCTTTTTTTATAAAATCTACTCCACCATCTATATAAGAAATTACAAAACCATCATCAATTGACTTAATTTTTTCTACTCTATTATAAGATATTCGATTTATTTCTTTTCCTTTACAATCGTATAAATAAATTCCTGGAGTTAAAACATATTTTATAGATGAATAGTATATAACAAAAGCTTTTGAATCACATGACCATTTTATTTTATCAGCTGTAGAAGCAGAGATATGCTGTATTTCATTTCCATTAATATCATATAAATAAACACCCCATAATGGATAAAATATTAGAAAGCTCTTGCCATCAGGAGCCCATTTTATTTTTTGAGCCTTTGTTAAATGAGAAATACATTTAATTTCATTACCATTAAAGTCATACAAACAAACTGCTCCTGGCTCAAAGGATACAATACTATGGCTTCTGTCTTTAGACCATTTAATTTTATCTGCTTTAATAAATGAAGACAAACATTTAATTTCCTCTCCGCTACTATCGTATAAATAGGTTCCGCCTTGCTTATAAGAAATAATAAAATTTCCATAAAATATGTGAGTCATTAAACTTAAAAACATGAAAATAGCAATATTTAACATATTATTTTTCATAATTTATCCCTCTTATAGTAAGTAAATCATTTATATATTAATTTACATAAATAAAAAATAATTTAAACAAGAGTACTTAAATCATATTTAAGAAATAAGAAGAACACTATATCTATGCATTAAATTTAAATATATTTTTACTGTAAAAAATCATCATTATTTATTAAAATCATTGATTTAAAAACAATATTTTAATAAAATTATAAATTATACAGTAATAAAGATTTCATTTTACAATCTCTTTATTTTATTGAATATTTAAAGTTGTAATGATTTAAGACTTTTAAATTTGCAATCTTTTCGCTTTAATCAAACTCTTCTTATTTAAATGTATACTTAAATTCGGCAGAATTGAAATCAAAACTTTATTATTAATCTGAAAATATTATTTTAAGCCTAATCAAATGAAAGGATAAAAAAAATGAATTTATTAAAAATAAGCAGAATTTTTGCTCTAAATTTAGTAGCTTCTTGCTTCATAGCTAGTCTAAACGCTGTGACTATAAGTTTAGAACCTTATAATGGAAATGTAATAGTTTCTCCTGGAGGAACAGCTCAGGTTCAAGCAGGAGTTAATACTTCTGGAAGTACAATTTTGTATTGTGGATGGACAGGACCTAGAGGTTTTAAATTAGATAATACAATGAGACTTGTAGTAAATAATGTTTATCCTGGAATTAATGATGGAGTTTATACTTTCACAGTAAAAACTTCAAGTGGTACATTTTCCGCTAATGCTTCTGTGATTGTTCATTAAAATAAAGAATTGATTTTAATAAATTAGATAATTATATAATTATCTAATTTATTAAAATTTATAATTTTTAAATTTCAGCAATAACAATTTAGAATAATATTACAGTTCTTAAAATCTTTTTAATCCACATGCCTATTATTTTAAACCATTTAAGCTCTAGTTAATGTGCTATTTCTGTTTAAATAGATACACCTCACAATAAATAAAAAACAATTTGTAAATACATTTAAAAAACATAATCAAGTGAAATAATAGGACAAAAAGCATTCACTGGTTGAGGAAAGACTCCTTTACCATATTTGTTCATAAGATTGCTATAAGCAATTAAATCCCATTCTAGTTCTATACCAAATCGAAAAGATCCTAAATCATAAGAATAACGAGTAGAAATTCTATAAGCATAATCTATTGGCTCTCCTTGATTAGCTATAGGCATGCTATAAACAATAGGATTACCTGTTGTAGAATCGATATATAAAGAAGTAAATGCTCCTAAAGATTGAGTATAACCAAAAAATATACCTAATTGCATCTGAGATTTATGAAATAAATAAAAAGCATCTAACCAAAAAACTACAGCATTAGTTGGCACATAAGTTCTATAGTCAGTAATAGTATTAACAGTTTTAACTGCAAAACCACTAATTAAAGCTTGGCTTGATCCATTTTGACTCAAAAGAAGTTTAAAATTAATCTCGCCCCAATTAAAAACATTATGCCCAAATATCTCAGCACTAACAGCATCGACATACTCATTTACTCTATAGGTAATAATATGGCCATTAGTTACAGCAACAGAATATAATCTTGGAACAACTCTTAAATAATCTATAACAAAACCATAAAAACTTTCGCCTAAAGATCCTAATCGGTATTTAAAACCAAATGCTATATTCGGTACTATAGCATCTTGTAAATAAACATTATTATTTGCAGAAATCCCATAAGTTTGTAAAAAAGATTGTCCCATTATACCTAATAAAAATTCACAAGATCCCAGTTCCTGAGTAATCCGCAATTGAGGAACCAATGATTGGGGCTCAAAGGTAGCACCCAAATTATAATTAACAACGCGTGGAAAACTTTCAACCAGAAAAAGTGGATGAAAATATTGACCAAATAAAAAAGCTCCACTTCCCCAAGAAAGCTCTCCAAAAGAATGCCTAATCTTAGCTGTATATTGTGTTAAAATAAGGGTACCTCTAAAATCAAGCTCTAATATAGCATACATATCTTCTGAATGACCTTGTAAAGGATTAAAGAATATACCAAAACGACTACCTGCTGCATCCATAATAGTCTCGGCATGAGCATTTATATCTTTTCCTAGTGGATCTGCATTATAAGGAGCAGGATATATATAATCATTAATACTTACATTACCTACCCCTTGTCTTGTAATAGTGACTAGTTGATATCCAGTAAAACCATAAAAACGCATTATAGAAGATGATTGAAATTGCTTATATCCAGGATCACCATATCTTTGAGCTAATCTTAATTGTCTTACCGCTGCTAATCTACTATTTTTAGATAATGATCTATCAGAATTACCTCGCTCATTATTGACTATATTTCCCGAATTGGTTTGACAATATAAAATATTACCAATAAAAACAAAATTAATTAAAATAAAAAGAAAATAATTCTTTGCTTTCATTACAACTTCCAATCCAAATTACTTCATCCGATTTAGAATTTAAATTAACATTTTTTTAAAAAATAATAAAAAATCTAATAAACATAATCAATTGAAATAATCGGAGAAAATGCATTAACTGGTTTAGGGTTAAGCCCACGACCATATCTATCTAAACGCTCACTATAAGCAATTAAATCCCATTCAAGCTCTAACCCACATCTAAAAGAACCTAAATTATAAGAATAGCGTAGAGCAACCCTATAAACATAATCTACTGAAAAACCAGTATTACCTATAGGCCTACTATAAGAAATTGGTTGATCAGTACTTGGATCTATATATAATGGAGTAAATGCTCCAAGATAATGAGTATAACCAAAAAATAGACCTAATTGCATTTGTGTTCTATAAAATAAATAAAAAGTATCTAGCCAAAAGGCTACAGCATTAGTTGGTACATAAGTTCTATAATCAGTAATAGGATCAAGCGTTTTAACTGCAAAGCCACTAATTAAAACTTGGCTAGAAGCGTTTTGACTTAAAATAAACTTAAAGTTAACCTCTCCCCAATGAAAAACATTATGCCCAAATATTTCAGTACTAATAGCATCCACATACTCATTCACTTTATAAGCAGCACTGTTACCATTAATTACACCAAGAGAAGATAACCTTGGTACAACTCTTAAATAATCTATAACAAAACCATAAAAACTTTCACCTGTAAGACCAAATCTATACTTAAAACCAAATGCTATATCAGGTATTATAGCATCTTCTAAATAAACATTACTAAAAGCGTTGGGACCATAAGTATTTAAAAAAGATTGTCCCATTATACCTAATAAAAATTCACAAGGACCAACCTCTTGAGTAACACGTAATTGAGGCACTAATGATTGTGGCTCAAACGGAGCTCCTAAATTAAAATTAATAACACGAGGAAAGCTTTCAACGAGAAAAAGAGGATGAAAATACTGCCCAAATAACAAAGCCCCACTTTCCCAAGATATTTCCCCAAAAGAATGTCGAATTTTCGCTGTATATTGCGTAAAACGGTTCGTACCCCTAAAATCAAGCTCTAATATAGCGTACATATTTTTTGAGTGCCCTTGCATAGGGTTAAAAAATATTCCAAAGCGGGTTCCAGCTGCATCCATAATAGTTTCTCCATGAGCATTAATATCTTTTCCAAAAGAATCTGCAAAGTATCGAGCTGGATATATATACTCACCGATACTTACATCACTAACTCCTTGACGAGTAATAGTAAGCATCTCGTAACCACTGAACCCATAAAAACGCATTATAGAAGATGATTGAAATTGTTTATAACCAGGATCCCCATATCTTTGAGCTAATCTTAATTGCCTTACAGCAGCTAATCTGCTATCTCTTGACAAACTACGGTTAAAGCCTTCTAAAGGAAGTTTAGATTTTGAATCTTCATTTTCAACAATATTCTCTAATGTAATTCTACTATAGATAACTAAATTAATAAAAAATAAAAACAATCCTAAAATAAAAAGAAAACAGTTATTTGCTTTCATTACAGCTTCCAGTTCAAACTACTTCACCCGATTTAGAATTTAAATTAACATTTTTTTAAAAAATAATAAAAATCTAATAAACATAATCAATTGAAAAAATATAAGAAAAGGCATTAACAGGGGTTATATTAATCGGTTGAGCATAACTGTTAAGCGTGAGGCCAAAATCAGCTTTATCATATTCAAGTTCTAACCCACATCTAAATGATTCTTTGGCATAAACAAACCGAATAGACAAGCGAGCAGCATGATCCAAATTAGCAGAAATATTATTTTCTTCAGAATAAACAATAGGCTGATTAGTCTCAGGATCTATATAGACCCTACTTAAAGCGCCTAAATTCTTAGTCCAACCTGTAAATAATCCTATTTCTATATCTCTTTTTTTGAACAAATAAAAACAATCTAACCATACAGCAACGCAAGCAGTAGGTATATAACTATTAATTGCAGTGATAGGGTTAACATTTTTAACAGCAAAGCCACTTATCATTAATTGATTAGAACCATTTTGAGAATATATCGCTTTTATATTTATTTCTCCTTTACTAAAAACATTATGAGCAAAAATTTCTCCACTGATACTATTAACATACTCATTAGATTTAAAATTTTTAGAACTTAATAAAGTAGGAAACAAGCGCAAATAATCAAAAGAAAAGCCGTAATAACTTTTTCCAACAAGATATTTTACATTTATGTTCATATTAGGAACTATAGCATCTCTAATAAATATATTACTATCCTCAAAATTAGAGAGATTTATACCAAATATAACAAAATCTTGAGGAAGGCCCCAGCTAGCCCAATAAGATTGACTTAACATAGTAAACGTAACTTCTACTGGTCGAAATAGATGAGTAACTCTTATTTGAGGAGCAAGACAATTGGTCTCAAAAGGAGACCCTTGATTTCCGTTAACAGTTCTTGGAAAACATTCTTTTAAAAAAAGAGGATGATAATACTGACCAAATAAAAAAGATCCTCTTGCCCAGGTAATTTCACCAAAAAAGTTTCTCATAGTTGCACAATAATCATTAAAAGCATTGGTCCCTGTAAAACTAAATTCAATAATAGAATATATATTTTGAAAGTAACCTTGAAAAGGATTGAAAAAAAATCCAATAAGAGCTTCAGCTCCACCTATAAGAGTTTTAGCATGAGCATTTATGTCTTTACCATTGTTATCAGCAACATAAGGTGCAGGGTATAAAAATAAACCAATAGCTTCATCTGCTATAGTTTGCCGAGTAATAGTAGACATAACATAACCACTAAAACCATATATACGATAATTAGCAAAGGGACGAAAGTTTTTATAAGTAGGATCACCATATCCTTGAGCTACTCTTAACTGTCTTATAGATTTAATAGTAGGATCCATAAAAGCATAAGTGTTTTGATTAATATGCAAATTACTAAGAGCATAAGGAACTTGATCGCTTTTAATTTCTATGGTTTTTTTGGATAATAATCTTAAATTAAATAGCAAACTTAAAGTAAAAAAAAGGTATAATATTGCTTTCATACAGTTTTTGAAAAGCTTTATAGATTTTATCTAAAAGTTGTTTTATCAATCACCATAACAATATAGATTTTTATAAAGTTTGCAATAATTTTTATCTATTTCCCAGTTACAAATTTTTCTATCAAAGGATATTGTTCAGGATGAGCAAAATATTCTTGAGATAAAGTACTTTCAACAATTTTACCAGAGTCCATTAAGTATATAGTACACTCAAGGCGCTCTATTAAAGCAATATCATGAGTTGTTACCAAAACAGTATAATTTTGATTTCTAAGTTCTTCTATATTATTAGCAACAAATCCTGTTAACATAGGATCAAGAGCAGATGTAGGTTCATCAAGACAAACAACTTGAGGTTTTAAAGATAAAGTTCGTGCAATTGCCAAGCGTTGCTTTTGGCCTCCTGAAAGTTCAGTTACAGGTAAATTAGCTTTATCTAAAAGACCAAATTTTTTCAATAAATCTTGAGCTATCAATTTAGCATCATGAGAATTCTTTTTAGCAGATTTTTCTAATACAAAAGTAATATTTCTTTCAACAGTCATATGCTCAAAGAGATTGAATTGTTGAAAAACCATTCCAATTAAATGTTCTTCATTTGCTTTTTTAAGGTCAAGAGGCTTATTATTTAAAATAATTTCACCATCTTCATAACTTTCTAAGTTATTCAAAATCCTTAATAAAGTAGATTTTCCAACTCCCGATTGACCTAAAAATACCGCAATTTCACCATTTTTTACATCAAATGATATGTTATCTAAAACTTTTTTATTGTTAAATGATTTTGAAAGGTTCTTTATTTTTAACATTATTTTACTCTTTATTTATTATAACTCTTCTCTACTTTATTAATAATTACAGTTAATATGGTATTTATAGTAAGATAAATTAATCCTATAATTATATAAACTGAAATAGCATCATGAGTTCTACTAATTATAATATCTCCCCTTTTAATTAACTCTACTACTCCAATTAATGAAGCTAAACTTGAATCTTTAATTAAAGTAACAAACTCATTTCCTATTGCAGGTGTTATAATTCTAAAAGCCTGTGGTAAAATAATATGAAATATTAAATCAGACTTGCTTATGCCTAATGTTTTTGCAGCCTCTATTTGACCCCTTGAAATGGACTTTATACCAGATCTTATAATTTGACTTATATAAGCTGCACTGTTAAGTCCTATTGCAATAACAGCTGTAAAAAAAGATGATATATTTATACCTATTTTAGCAAATAAAATAAACAAAAACATAATCTGTAACAACATGGGCGTTCCACGTATTACTGTAACATAAATAGTAGCTATCCAATTAAAAAAATTATTTTTTTCAGATAAGATCAAGCCTAATATAGTACCTCCAATTAATCCTATAAGTGAAGATAAGAAAGCTATAGATAATGTACTTCCAGTAGCTTGTATCAATTGCGGCAAACTATTTAATAGTATATTAATATCTAACATTATATAAGATCCCATTTTTTCTTAAGAGATTGCATAGTTCCGTCTAAATCCATATCTTCAATTGCTTTTTCTATTTTATTAAATAATTCTTGTGATATCAATTTAGATACACCTAAAGCAGAAGTTTCATCCGTTTGATATATTTTAAAAATATTATATTTATCTGTACCTAAATCTTTTAAATAAGGATTCAAAGTAAAAGCAGCAGTGACAAAAGCATATCCTTTACCATTATCAAGAGCAGTAAATGCATCAGAAACTTTAGAGAGCCTTATTAAATTGATATCAGGAAAATCAGACATATAAAGATCGGCCGTATAACCTGTGTTTACTATTATGTCCTTTGATTTAAGATCTTGTAAACTCTTAATTTCAGGGGTTTTGCCTTTTAGTGTAACTACTAATAATGGATTATCAGTTAAATAAGTCTTAGTAAATCTTAGTTTTTTAGCTCTTTCTTCAGTTGGTGTCATACCTGCAGCTATTACATGAATTTGTCCAAGTTGAGCTTGGGATAATAACATAGAAAACTGTTGATCAATTACTTTATAATTCAGGCCTATACGATTAGCAACTTCTTTTGCAACATCTATATCAAAACCAACAATATCATCATTATTGTCTCTAAAAGAGAATGGTGGAAAATCTGCAGATGTTCCAATTATTAAAGTATTAATATCCTTATTCTTAGAATAATCTTGATTAAAATTCTGGTACCAAATAAAGCCAAATATAGCTAAAATTAAAAAAACTCCTAATAATATCTTTTTCATTATTTTACCTAAATTATAATATTAATTACGTTATATACTTTATTATATTTTAAAACAATTCTGAGATTAAAGCATCTACTTTTTTAAGTAACAATTTATCAGACATAGCTTTATAAAATTCTTCATCATATTCTCTAGTCTCAATAACCAAAGGCATCGGGATCGCATGACCCATAAGAACCGCTTGTTTTTTACTATCAAGAGCCGATAAAATAGATCTTATTTGATGAGGATTATTAACACCAGTTACAATTGACTGCAAATCTCTCTCGTCATTTAACTGAGCAACTATTTTAGTTCCTATCTGGGATAATATTTCAGGATCGATACCAGAAGGCCTTTGATCTACTACTAACAAAGAAACATAATACTTTCTCATTTCTCTTGCAATAGTTCCGAAAATAGTTTGTTTTGCCGCTTGAACATTTAAAAATTTATGAGCTTCTTCTATAGTTATCATTAATTTTTTTGGTTCATCTTGTTTTAACTGTGTACCTAAAAACTTTTCAGTTTTCTTAATATAAAGATTATGAATTCTTCTAGTAATAATATTAGCCACTAATAAATAGCAAAAAGTTGAAGTATAATTTCCAAATTCAATAATTATAGAAATGCCTTTATCAACATAATCAATCATTTTATCAACTATATCTGACTTAGAATCACCATCACTTGATGTCCTTAAAAAAGATAATCTGTCTATGTTTTTTAGCTTTCTATATAAAGCTGCTATAGATTCTGGATGAGCACCTACTTCTTGAGCAAACTCTTTAAGTCTATCCGATTGATTTAAAAGCACTTCCAACCAATTCTTCTTATATTTTGCAGCAATTAGATAAGCAGCTTCACAAGCTGTTGAGTGTAAATTAAGCTCATGATTTAAAGAAATTATATCCTCTACAGCAATTGAATTATAATTTATAATCAATTCTGCATCAGGCATACCTCCCCTGCGTCTAGTCGATTCAGGATCAAGAGAAAAAATAGCAACTTTATTTTCAAATAAAGTCTTAAGACCTTTTACAAAAGAGTCTTTATTGCCTTTACTGCCTTCTTTTCTTGCTTGTAGGCCATACTCACTGTGCATATCAAAAATTATATTCACTGCTTTATCATTATGAATTAAACCAGCAAGTATTAATCTAGTTATAAATGTTTTACCTGTACCGGTTTTGCCAAAGATGCCATTGCTTCTTTCTGTTAATTTATCTAAATTCAAGCAAACTATTGCATCCATATCTATAGGATTACCAACATTAAAATATTTCTTAGTTGGCTCAGATTCATCTCCAAATATTAACTTTACATCTTCTTTGCTCGCCTCATAGACTTGAGCAAAATGAGAAGGAATAGTCTTTACAGGCAATACTCTATTATTAGAATCAAGCATTATAACAGGACGTAATATAGCAGTTGCATAAATATCTTTAGTTTTTAATGACTCTTGCAATAGAATTTCATCACTTGAAGGAGGAAAGAGCAGTATATCAGGATTCGTAACTTCAAGCTTTAAATCGGTAATTAAAGAAAAAAATTTATTTTGATTACCGTGTATTGAAACAAATTTTCCTGTTTTTAACTCTTCTATATCAGTCTTTGGATGAATTCTCATTACAAAGCCATCAGCCAAAGAACCAGCAACTATATGTCCTAAAATCTTATTTTTATCCAAAGTCTTCATGTGTATAATACTACTCATTAGTTAATAACAAGGTTGCTGTATTTCTATTAACTTCTAAGATGCCCCCTGCAACTGTCATTATAGTAGTAGAACCATCTTGTAGCCCTAAAGAAAGCTCTTTATTAGGAGCTAAAATAACTATAATTGGAGCATGACCTTTTTTAATAACAAAATTAGATTCTTGAGTCTGAACTTCTATCCATTCTACATCCATTTCTTTAGATTTAGTTGGACTTATTAATATAAATTTCATCTATTATTTCGCTTTATTTTGTCTCTATTCATTTGCTAATCCTTTTGCTTTTTCAAACACCTCGTCAAGAGTACCTACCATATAAAAAGCAGCTTCTGGTAAATTATCACATTCACCACTGACAATTCTTTCAAAATCGCTTACCGTTCTTTCAATTGGCACATATCGACCAGGAATACCACTTGCAAATTCAGCAGAAAATAAAGGTTGAGTTAAAAATCGTTGAATCCTCTTTGCTCTTTTGACCAATTGCTTATCTTCTTCTGACAATTCTTCAAGACCCAATATAGCAATAATATCTTGTAGTTCTTTATATCTTTGTAAGATAGATTCAACTTGACGAGCAACATTATAATGTTTCTGCCCAACAATATAAGGGGAAAGTCCTTTTGAGCTTGATTCAAGAGGATCAATCGCAGGATATAAACCTAATTCTACTAATTTTCTTGATAAAACCGTACTGGCATCTAAATGAGTAAATGTTGTAGCTGGCGCAGGATCGGTAATATCATCTGCCGGAACATATACCGCCTGAATAGAAGTAATAGAGCCATTTACTGTACTTGTAATTCGCTCTTGAAAAGCTCCCATTTCAGACGCTAAAGTAGGCTGATACCCAACAGCTGAAGGAATTCTACCAAGTAAGGCAGAAACTTCAGATCCAGCTTGAACAAATCTGAATATATTATCTACAAATAATAAAACATTTTTCTTCTCAACATCTCTGAAATATTCAGCCATAGTAAGACCAGTAAGACCAACTCTTAATCGAGCTCCTGGCATCTCTCCCATCTGTCCAAATACTAAAACCGCTTTATCAAGAACATTAAATCTCTTCATATCAAGCCAAAGTTCATTACCTTCTCGTGTTCTTTCCCCTATACCGGTAAACACAGATACACCTTTATGCTCAATAGCGATATTACGTATCAATTCAGTGACTAAAATAGTTTTACCTACACCAGCACCTCCAAATAGACCTATCTTTGAGCCTTTTAAATAAGGCATCATAAGATCTATAATCTTTATACCAGTCTCTTGTATTTCATTTTCAATCTTTTGTTCAATAAAAGCAGGTGGTTCCCTATGGATAGGCATCTTATCAACATCTTTAATTTGTTCAAGCCCATCTATAGTTTTACCAAGAACATCAAAAACACGTCCAAGTACTTTGGGTCCTACAGGAACTTTAATTGGACCTTCAGTATCTAATACTCTTAAACCACGACAAACACCAAAAATACTTTCAAGAGCAATGCAGCGAACAACCCCTTCTCCTAGTTGTTGCTCTACTTCAACACTAGCAGTTTTGTATTTATTTTTTTCTGGTATTAATATTTTCAATTCATTAAATATATTGGGAACTGAATCAATAGGAAACTCCACATCGATAATAGTTCCTGAAACTCTTATTATAGTGCCTTTTGCATCATCTAAATTCGAAATGAGCATAATATCAACCTTTTAGATTTGTTTTTTATAGCAAGCCATCATTTTTATTATAAATCAATTATATTTTCCTTACAAATGTTTATTAATCTATTTTCTATATTTTTTACATTATAATTATAACATTTTTATTATTTGTTAAATTTATTTATTGAGATATTTTTATGACATTTCTGACTTATATAACTTAAAAGTAAGTTTAATTAGATTACAAATTAAAGCAAAAAACTTGAAAATATATTATACAAATTGTTATATTAAATATAAAACTGTAAAATTAAGCTGAGAATATAAATGAAAAAATTTGTAATAACCATATTTAATTTGCTTATCCTTTTACATTTACAAATTGCACAAGCTATGCAAAGACCTTACAACTCTCAAACAGATAGTTATGCTTATGAAATTTTTGGCATTATCCCTAAAGATATATTCACTTATAATATTAAAGCTGGACGACATGAATTTAAAACGCCCGAGGATAAAGAAAAATTCTTAATTACATATCATAACTTAATATCTCTATATCATCCAAACAACTTTTTAAAAAATAAAAAAGCTGTCAAACTTGCTCAAGAAATTACTGCTGATATAGATGAAGCTGCAAATTTTATTAGCTTCCCTAATATAAATGAAGGCCGGCACTTTAGAGCAATATTTTACAATTATAAAGAACTACTAAAAGAATTAGAAAATGAAGAACCAGATCTTTTAAAAGAACTTAAAAATAAGCAACCCTCAGAATATAATACTGAAACTGATAGCTATGCTTATGAGATTTTTGGATTGACTCCTCAAGATTTTATAGAAAATAGAACTACATTGGAATATGAATTAAAGCCTGAATCCAAAAGAAAATTTATTAAAGCTTTTCATACATTATCTAGGCAAATTCACCCTGATAAGCTTACCTCTGATGTACGACCATTAGGAAGTGACTTAACAAAAGAGATAAACTCAGCTAAAGACTTTATCTTAAATCCTAATACCAATATAAATCCTCCTGCAAATTATATGACTATATTTAAAGGGTTTAAAAGTAAGATGAAAGCTTTTAAGAAAATGAGCAAGATAAAACCAGTAAAAGAAAATATAAATAATTTAAAATATAATTTGCACACATTAGAAATAGGTCTAATTAACTTAGATAATACCTTAAAGCATTTAAGTAAACTATAATAATTGTATCTATACACTAGATATTTGGAAATAAAAAATGAAAAGTAAATTTAAATTTTGGATAATATTATTAACAACATTCAATTTAAGACTTAATTCAATGGAAACCTATAGAAAGTTTGACCAAACAAAAGATATGCATGCTTATGAAATTTTTGATATTGTTCCCAAAGGAATATTTAAATTTAATAAAACCAAAGGTCAATTAGAACTAATACCGGGACCTGAAAGAGAAAAATTTATCAATAACTATAATAATTTAATAGATAAATATAACCCTAACAATTTTTCTCATAACACAAAAGCATATCATTTAGCCCAGCAGATAACTCAAGATATAGAATTAGCAAAAGAATGTATTTTAACCCCTAAAACTGCAGAGTGTACTTTTTTAACAATATTTTACAATTATAGAATTAATTTAGAAAATTTAGAATCGATAATCTTAAGTGATACCCTTCAAAGTTTAAGCATAAATATAATAAATTTATCTAACATTGTTAAAAATTTACCTATTTATAAAAAATAACAATTATATTAGCTATAAAATAAATAACACAGAAATTAGATAGATTTAGAACCGAATTAAAAAATTAAATCTTTATCTATTCCTATTATAAGTACTGGTATATTTAAGTGCGATACAGATAATTCTGCAGCAAAAAGTATCTAAAGCTCTAGTAAATTATCTAAAGAATAAAAATACCAAAGATTTAAAGGTTATAAATCTAGTATTTTTTTCGATCCAGGAAATCCCTCTAAAGTAGATAGAGATTTTGATAATTATAAAAAGGCATTAGATAAATTTAAAATCTAAATCTTTAAGTTGTCTGCAATTGTGTTTTAAGATAAAACTCAAATGACAATATTAGAAAATAAAAGTTTAAAATAACATTAATTAAACCATGCAAAATATCTCTATTAATAACATTAAGACTTTATATTTTTTATTAAAATTTGAATTTATTTAATAATCTGATAATATATTAATTATAATAGAAATAACAAAGTCTTAAATATTAATCTCAAACTTTAATGGAGAAATTTATGCATATTAATAAATACAAACTTACTTTACCTAATCTATTCTTAATGTTGAGTTTCGGCTTAAATGCTATGGAATTATCAAAAGTAAAACCTGCAAATATTACTCAAATCGATGTAACATCTCAAAACCCTCAATCAGGCACATGTGGTTATCATGCTCTTTATAATGGAATAATTATTGCAAAATCTTTAAAAAAATCTTCAGATCTAAAATTTTTTAATAAAGAAAATTTTAATAAAAGGTTGTTCAAAGATTTAAAACGGATCTGGAAAGAACAAATTGTTAAACAAAGAGTTAAATTTTTATTAAAACAACTTATAGTAGATTATCTTTTTAAAAATATTATTTTAGATAAAGAAATAGTATCTCAAAAACCAGATTCTGGGGGCTTTTATGAACTTAATCTAAGTCATGAATATGTTAAGCTTATTCCGGTAGAACAAATAGAAAATTGTACGTATTCAGAAGAAGAAAGAAAAGCAATTTGTGATATTATTGTTGAAGTTGCTGATAATATAATCAATAAAGATTTTTATTATTATGACGAAACAGACATTTGTCGTTTCTATGAAAATAGCTATGGAATATTTAAAGTATTTAAAGAAATAATGCTTAATAAAACAATAAAGGGGATACCCTTTTATCAAAACAATAGATTTTATACAAAAATAAGAAGATTTTTTTATATAGATTGCCATGTTAAAAAGGATAATATAATCAATTGCGAGCCTCTTGATAGCGCAGATACAGAAAGATGTCCTTTATCTAATTATAAAATCGATTGGTCTGACATATCAAAAAAAGGCCAAGCTTTAGAATCTTCTAAACCCGGACATTGGGTTTCTAGTAAAGAAATAGAATATCTAATAAATATTCTTTTAGATAAAAAAAGAAGTTCTAGCTCTTTTTTACCAGAAAATACAAAAATATTCTGTCTTGAGGGAGATATTCAAGACTTATTTAATTTAGAAGATAACTTAAAACAAACGGCGCTCGAATTTAAAGACAATGATTATGAAGGTACTGCAATTTTTATTCTATATTATCCCCAACATTGGGTAACTTGTGTTGTTGATAAAAAGAAGAACGAACATCCTAGATTTATCTTTGCTGATTCACTTAATATCGATCGTACTAAATCAGATCAAGCATTTGAGTTAATTGGAGAATTATCTGATTTTAATTTTGCTCAAAATAAGTTTATTCCAATAGATATATTAGTAGAAGATGAATATTTAGCTCGAATTGAAAATATTATTGAAACTCTAAGTTCAAACCAAAATAGTAAGGATATATGGCTTTATGGTCCATCTAATACAGGAAAATACAGTTTAGCTCACAGTATAAGTAAACTATCTAAATGGCAGCTTAATTGTATCAGCGCTTTAAATCCTGCTGAACTTAATACAACAAGCAATAAAATCAAGGGCAAAAATAAAGAAGAAATAGTTGAACTTTATAATAAAGCAATAAATCAATTAATTGATACATTAGCAAAACAAAATAATCCAACTGTATTATTCATTCATCAAATGGATAAAATAAAAGACGCTTTTAAAAAACAAGTCTTTAAACTTTTTGTAAGAAAATTACAGGAATATAAAAATAATAATCTATTATTTACAATATTTAGTTCTCAAGTTGATCCAAAAGAATTAACACAATATTACGATTTTGATAATTTAGTAAATTATATTTCAATGACTTTACCTGATAATACAAGAAGATTACAAATACTTGATTATTATATTAAAAATCTTTTGTATAAAACTATATTTATTAAGAAAAATAAAAATAATAAAACTTTCTCTTTAAACGAACAGTATGTAAGAGAACTTCATAAAAAACTCTTAGCAGATGAAACAAAAGGTTTCACAGGGTATGATATAGAAGATATGATACTTCAAGTATCAATAACTATCAGAAAGGATATTAAAAATAAGGGTGAAGATTCTGTATTTTATAAATTATTGAATTATTTTGATTTAAAATATATATTCTCTAACTTTATCGATTTAAAAGATAAACCACGCTCCTCACTAGGAAAAATTTTTAGTCTATGTGCAGGAGGTCTTGGACTTTCTTATTGTAAAAATTCACAAGAAAGATCGCTTGTTACTATGGCAACCTTTTTATCATTAGCAGTAATTGAAAAATTCAGCTATCCAAAAGAATTAAAAAATCCTAATGAGTATGAACAACGTTTGCATACTTATTGTAGTAATCAGAAAAAAATAATAGCAGAACGCAAAAAAGCAATTAAAAATGATAACAATACTAATAAGCTATTAAATAAAATCTTAAATGGTAAAAAATTAGATAAGTCAAAAAATGAATCTAATAACATTATAGAAAATATTACAGAAAAAAATAATAAAGAGAATATTCAAATTTCCGGTCATAAACAAATTGGATTGATATTCTGGGAAGGATTTATTGAAGCTTTAAAAAATAAAACACAGCCTACTATAGAACAAATGATTGACTTTTTAGTTAACTTAGCAAAACGCAAAATTTCTAATTCTGAAGAAGCTCAATAAATAATCAAAATTTGAGAGCATATTAAAGATATATGCTCTCAATATTCTTAAATAAACTTTTCTAAAACAGTCTGTACTTTAACTGAATCAATATATTTTTGTTTACGTGTTCTAAAATTTTCTTCTCTTACTTCTTTGAAATATTGATAAATAAAATAAGTTAAAGCAAAAGACCCCAAAGCCAATGCTCCACACTCTGCTGCTTGTCTCATATCTTTATAAAACAGAAATTTTCCTACTAAAGCAGTACTGACAATTCCATAACCAGTTGTTCCTAACATTGCCCAAGCGCAACTCTCCGATTTATTTATCTTAGGCTTTATCTTATCTAAATTTATTTTTTTTTCTCTTATTTTCTTTTTAGCTTTTGCTAAAGATAGATAATCTTCTTTTTGAGATTGGCTTAAATTCACTTTTAATAAGCATTTTCTCAAATATTGCGGCATACTTTTTTCAATTGCCTGATGTATGTCATTATATACATTACAATTTATATAGGTTGCAAAACTCAATAAACTTAAAATTAATGAGCTTAAACAAAATAATCTTTTCATAATATCCTCCATATAGTAATTATTTTGATTTTAATTTTACTTATAATTCTTATTTTACTAAATATATTTTACTTTGTCATAAGGGGTATAATTTCAAACAGCATCAATCAAAACACTGTTAAAAAGTTCATACAAGTAGAAACAGTAACCATCGAAATTACAGCAATAACTTGATCCATACTCTAACATCATCAATGATTACAAAAAAAACTCTTCATTATATAAGTCAAGATAATTCACCTTTTAGAAAATACAATATCAACAATATAAAAGAGTAATACTAGTTAACAAACCCTTTTTCTCAAGCAATATTTTCTAAAATCGTCTGAATTTTAACAGAATCAACATATTTCTGTTGACGTGTCCTAAAAATTTTTCCACGTGCTCCTTTTAAACATTGGTAACAATACCAAGATAGAGCTAAAGAGCCTAATGCTATAACCCCACATTCGCTTGCTTGCTTTAAATCCTTGTAAAATAAAAATGCTCCTGTCAAAGTAGCATTTACAGCACCAAAACCAAATGTTCCTAAAGTTGCCCAAGCATAACTTTCAGCTTCACTTGTCTTAGGCTTTATCTTGTCTAACTTCACTTTTTTCTCTCTTATTTTCTTTTTAGCTTTTGCTAAAGATAGATAATCTTCTTTTTGAGATTGGCTTAAATTCACTTTTAATAAGCATTTTCTCAAATATTGCGGCATACTTTTTTCAATTGCCTGATGTATGTCATTATATACATTACAATTTATATAGGTTGTAAAACTCAATAAACTTAAAATTAATGAGCTTAAACAAAATAATCTTTTCATAATATCCCTCCATATAGTAATATTTTGATTATTTAATTGTTCTTTATATTTTTTATTTTACTAAATATATCTTACAGAGTACCTTTTAAAATTGCTTGAATTTTGATTGAATCTAAATATTTTTGTTTACGTGTTCTAAAATTTTCGCCAAATGTATCGTCAAGCTTCCTATAACAAATATAAGACAAAGCAAAAGCTCCTAAAGACAATCCCCCAAATTTAGCAGCTTCATTTATCTCTTTACAATATAAAAAGCCTAAAGCTAAAGCAGCACTTGCTGCTCCATAACCGCCTGTCATCACCATGGCCCATACACAAGTTTCTGTTTTACTGGTTTTAGGTTTTGTTTTGTCTAGTTTTATCTTTTTTTCACGTATTTTTGTAATACCCTTAGCAAAAGCTATATAATCATTTTTCTGAGATGTACTTAAATCTGCATTAAATAAACTTTGTTTTAATTTGTCAGGTAAGCTTTTTTGAATTGCATAAATTATTTGATTGTGCACATTGGCACTAAGATAACTTGGTATATTAACAATACTTAAAACTGTTAAAATAAGACAAAATAATTTTTTCACAATATCCTCCATATAGTAATTATTTTGATTTTAATTTTACTTATAATTCTTATTTTACTAAATACATTTTATTTTGTCATAAGGGGCATAAAGTGTAACAACATCAATCAAAATACTGTTAAATTTAAATAACGTTAATTTAAAATACGCAATAAGTTATGGAAATGAAATTCTTGATATCGCTTAATAATAAATAATAATTAGCGATTAAATTTAGCAAACAATTAATAGAATAATTAAAATTACTAATAATTAAGTTTAAATTATTGTAAAATTGCTTCTGTGTTTGTATAGACATTCTAATATTGTTAATTCTAGAATTATAAGAAAAATATTTACGTATTATTTATGATATATTTGATAAATCTATTAAAATATTAATATATAAACTGAAAGCACTAAACAGCCAAAAGTATCTTCTAAATCATTAAAAAAAATATTTATTTCTAAATTTGCTCTTTATGCTTTTATAGAAGAAATATTATAATTTTTGTAATCGCCTAACTCAGCTTTAAATCTCATATGCTTGCGTAGTGCTTCTGAAATATAAGTTAAACTTTTTGTAATTTCAAATATTTCGTAAGACTTTAAATTTAAGTTTTCTGACTTTTTAAATATATTAAAAAAGTTAATATTTTCATTACTTTTTCTTGACCAAGCAAATAATAAATAAGGAGCTAACTTATTAACTGTTAACCAACCATATTGAATAAATTTTGTTTTTAATAAACTTCTATTGGTTTCTTTATTATAACTAGCTATCTTTTCTGCATTTTTTAAAACTTCTATATGTTTATGAATAGTGAAAATATCAAACAAGGGATATATTAAATTTATAATTCTAGAAAATACAACATATTTATTGTCAGAAAAAATACTATCTATATCATTAAACAAAATATGTATTCTAGCTCCTGAAATTAACGCAGACACTCCACTTAATCTATCCTCTAAAGTAGCTCCATTTGATATGCTCTTTGAATCCGAGCTTCCTAAAACCCTAATCTTATTTATATCTTTTAAGATATTTAAAAAATCCCAAGCCATATTGCAATGAATATAAAAAAGCATATCACCTGACTTATAAGTTGATATAGTATTATCAGAATTATCTGAAGCAATAGGAATAATATCAAAATTAATTAATAAACAACTTAAAATAATTAAATAAATTTTATTGAACATTCTTATAACTTTCTGAAATTATAATTCCAATATTATCATTTGACTTAATATTTTATACAAGATTAGCATTATCTAATATATTTAAAGCTTATTCTAAATATCTCTTTTTTCAAACAGGTCATTTAATTATTGCAATAATATTTAATATTTTTAAATCAATATCTTATACCAATTAACAATAACAATTAATAATTAAAATCAAATAACAAAATAAAATCTCTAATTAAATTACAAATTTTTTAAGTAGTTTATAATTTATTTTTTTAAATTTTTGCTCAATTTCAGGTAGTCCAAGCAAACCTTGATTAGCATTCATGCAACTTATAACAGAAGAGCTATTTATTGCACCATAAATCAAAGATTTTTCTACTGAAACATCAAGCATTAAAGAAGCAATAAAACATGAACTAAAAGCATCTCCAGCTCCCAATGTGCTTAAAACTTCAGTCTCTATACTTGGATAAAATAAAATAAAGTCTTGAGTTGCTAAATATACTCCTTCTTTTCCATTAGTTACTATAACTATTTTTGGCCCCTTTTTAAGTATTTGTTTAAAGAAGAATTCTATAGTTAAACTTTTATTTTTATAATTTAAAAATTTATAAAATAATTCTGGAGTATCAAGATCAGTAATAATTTTATTATAGCTAACTAAATCAATTAAATACGAATTTAGCAAACATTCTAAATAACTTTTAGCTTCAAGTGCATTCAATACAAAAACATCAATATATTTTAAAGCACCATAAACATAACTGGTATCTTTTACCAATTGAGAAATGCCTGGATTGAAAGAAATCAGCGTTTCTTTTCTCTTAATTTTTTTAATAAAATATTCTAAATCTCTAGTAAAATTAGATGAAAGAGAAGTAATATAAACTAGATCATAATTAAATTTATCTAGTTTATATTTTACATCATTAAAATCAAAACTTTGATTAGAACCCCGAAAACATAAGGCCGTATAATTATGATCTTGAGTAGAGAATATAAAAGATTTTGCGGTTTCAATATTTTTATCTAAAATAATATCTTTAGTTATAATTCCAATTTCAGATAACTTACCTAATATATATTCTCCTGTTTGATCTATCCCTAACTTAAAAATTGTAGAAACGTTAAATCCTAATTTCTTAAAACTTAAAGCAGAATTAACAGCTCCTCCTCCTAAAGAATAAAAAATATTATCAATATCTACTTTTTCACCTTCTCTTAATATAATAGAATTCTTTAATTCAGGATTGGATAAAGCTAGGTTGTCTCTATTTTTATAATCTATAAACATATCCTGGCAAGCACTTCCTATAGTTAAGATGTTTTTCATTTATTATGCTCTCTAAATTAGATTTGTTAATAGATATAATAATATATTAAATTTAGCATAAAAAAAATTTAGCCATGATTATTAATCACGGCTAAATCAAATAATCATATATCACATATTTCAATGATGAGAAATACGTTTTTTATCATATTCAAGTAATACCTTACTAATTACTTCATTTGCATGTTTAACCCAAATAACATCAATTCCATTAGCAATTTCTTCTGAACCTATAAGATCATTCCTATTTCTTTCAGGCAAAATAACATGCTGAACTCCGTTTCTTTTAGCTGCTAATATTTTTTCTTTTACTCCGCCAATTGGCATAACATTACCGCGAAGATTTAGCTCTCCTGTCATTGCATATTGAGCATTGATAGGCCTATCTGTTAATGCCGAAAGTATAGAGGAAAGAAGCGTTATTCCAGCAGATGGACCGTCTTTAGGAATCCCTCCTCCAGGTACATGGATATGTAAATCGTAATTAACAAATCTTTTACAATCTATACCAAGTTCTTGAGAATGAGCTTTAACATAACTTAAGGCAGCTTGGGCTGATTCTTTAAGAACATTACCAAGAGAGCCCGTAAGAATTAACTTGCCTTTGCCAGGAATTAATACAGCTTCAACTTTAATTAATTCTCCACCATAAGATGTCCAGGCTAGTCCATTACTTATACCTATATCATTTTGATTATAAATATCACTATCAATAAACTTACGAGGTCCTAGATATTTTTCAATATTATCTAAATTAAATGATATAATTTTATTTTCTTCTACTATAGCCCTTGCTGCTTTTGAGCAAAGTTTTTTAATTATTCGCTCTAACTCTCTTACACCAGCTTCCCGGGTATAATTTTCTATTAAATCTGATATGATTTCATCATTAAATTTAATATCATGATTATCAAGACCAGTAGATTCAACAGACCGTTTGACCAGATATCTTTTAGCTATTTCTAATTTTTCTTCTAAAGTATATCCAGAAAGAGTAATAATCTCCATTCGGTCTTTAAGAGGCTCTGAAAGCGTTTCTATGTTATTTGCTGTTGCTATAAATATAACTTTAGATAAATCATAAGGAACTCCTAAATAATTATCATAAAAAGTTTTATTTTGTTGTGGGTCTAAAACCTCAAGCATAGCAGCTGATGGATCACCTCGGAAATCAGCTCCAATCTTATCAAGTTCATCTATAATGATTATCGGATTTGATGATCCTGCTTTTCTAATACCTTGAATAAATCTACCAGGCATAGCGCCAACATAAGTTCTTCGATGCCCTCTAATTTCAGCTTCATCTTTTACTCCCCCTAAAGAAACCCTAAAATAGTTTCTACCAAGACTTTGAGCAATAGATTTTCCTAAGGACGTTTTACCTGTTCCTGGTGGACCAGCAAAACATAAAATAGGAGCATTATCATCTTTTTTAAGATGCTTAACTGATATATAATCCAATATTCTTTCTTTTATATCTTTGAGCCCATAGTGATCATCATCCAATATCTTTTTTGCTCTATGGATATCAAGATTATCATTAGTATGATTATTCCATGGAAGAGCTAATATCCAATCTAAATGGTTTCTAATAACAGCAGCTTCCATCGAGTCTGGTGAAGTTTTCTCTAATCGATTTAATTGACGAGTAGCTTCACTCTTAACTTCCTGCGGCAATTCAATTGAACTAAGCTTGTCTCTCATACGATCTATCTCATCAAGATCGTCTTCTCCTAATTCTTTTTTAATAGCCCTTAATTGCTCTCTTAAATAAAATTCTTTTTGAGATTTATTCATAGAATCTTTAGCTGTATTTTTTATATTTTCTTGAACTTCACTAAGTTCTAGTTCTTTAATAAGCAATTTATAAAGCGATTCTAAAAAATCCTTCTGAGATTTAGCTTCTAATAACTTTTGAGATTGATCTACTGACAAATGCAAATGAGATAAAATAAAATCAGCTATTTTCTCCGGATCATTCATCTTTGATAATATTATAAAAAAATCAGGACTAAAAGCTCCCCCTGATGATGAAATTTCATTAGCAATATCTTTTAAATTTTTAATTTGCGCTTTAATTTCAGTTTCATCACAATTATTTTCAAAAACAATAGGCTCTATCTTTGCTTTTAAAACATAATCTTGTGCTAAAATTTGATTCACTCTTGCTTTAGATAAACCTTGCACTAAAATTTTTATTCCGCCATCTTGAATCTTGACTAGCCTCATTATCGTTGCAATAGTTCCTACTTTGTATAAATCTTTCATTCCAATTGATCCTTCATGGACATCCGATTGCTTATTCGAGGCAAGTAAAAGTATTAACTTAGGCTCTTCTTCAAGAGCTTTATTTATACCATTAATAATTCTTTCATCAAGTACCAAGAGGGGCACTATTTGGTTAGGAAATACTACAACATCCATAGTCGGGACTACTGGGAGTATTTCCGGTATATTTTGATTACCTATATCATTTGATATCATTAAAAGCTCCCCCTTTTTAAATATTTTTCTCCCTAGTCTTGAGTGTATATAACCTTACAAATTAAAAACAATACTTTTCAATAGTCATAATTAGAGTTAAATTAAAAACATAATATTAACCTTAAAACTTTGTTTGATTTATGAATAAATTATTCCAAAATATAGCAACAATTAAATTAGAAAATATAACCAAAAAATTCGGAAATTATTTGGTACTTGATGACATTAATTTTGAGTTTAAAAAAGGAAATGCTTATGCATTAAAAGGAGTATCAGGAACTGGAAAATCAACTTTAATAAATATATTATCTGGAATAGAATTTCCAACTTTAGGAAATATATATTATGACAAACATAATATCAACACACTCAAAACAGATATTAAAAGAAAAATACTGCAAGAATCAATAGGACTAATATTTCAATATCCATATCTAATAAAAGAGCTTACAGTACTTGAAAATGTAATAATAAAAAGCTTAATTTTGAATAATAAAAAAGAAAATATAAAAGACTATGCAATAGAATTAATCGAAAAAGTTGGCATCATAGATAAAATTAATAAATATCCTAATGAATTATCAGGCGGAGAGCAACAAAGAGTATCTTTAGCAAGAGCCATATTTACAAAGCCAGACTTTTTAATAGCAGATGAACCTACTGCTCATCTAGATGAAAAAAACAAAATTTTGGTTTTAAATTTATTAATAGAACTTCAACAAGTTCATCACATGGGACTAATAATAACTTCTCATGACGAGATGATAACAAAGAAATTACCTATAAACATAGAATTACATGAAAAAAGACTATTTATTAAACAAAATTAATACTAACATAATTTTTTTATTGTAAAATCAATTAATTTTTAGTTATTATACAAAAAAACAAAATGTGCCATAAGGAGGTTATAATGGTAATTAAAAGATATTACATCTTTCAATTAATAAGTATATTTTTTGTCAACTTATATATAAATGCTAATTATTTAGTATTAACTACAAGACAGTTATGTGATTTAGAATTAATATTAAACAATGGATTTGCTCCTCTTAAAACGTTTATGAATCAAAAAGATTATGAATCGGTAATACTTAATATGCGCCTTACTGATAATACAGTCTGGCCTATACCTATAATGTTAGATGTAGATCAACAAACTATAAAAACTTTAAAAGACAATAACTCTAGACTTATACTAAAGCATCCTGAAGGACATGAACTAGCCTTACTAGAGGTAAATGAAATTTGGAAACCAAATAAGGAAATAGAAGCAATTAATGTCTACGGAACAACAAATATAGAGCATCCAGGAGTTAATTATTTATTAAATAGCACAAAAGAGTATTATATATCAGGAAAATTAACTAAAATACGCCTACCTAAACATTACGATTTTACTGATTTAAGAAAAACTCCTGAAGATCTTAAAAGCTATTTTAAAGAAAAAGGAATTACTAAAGTCGTAGGTTTTCAAACTAGAAACCCTATGCACAAAGCTCATAAAGAACTAACAAGTAGAGCTGCTCAATCAACAAATGCACATTTATTGATACATCCGGTGGTAGGCCAAACTAAACCTGGAGATGTTGATCATTTTACTAGAGTACGATGCTATAAACAACTACTTAAATATTATCCACAAGATAGTGTAACTTTAAGTCTATTACCAATTTCTATGCGTATGGCAGGCCCTCGTGAAGCGTTGTGGCATGCCATAATTAGGAAAAACTATGGATGCACTCATTTTATAATAGGACGAGATCATGCAGGCCCAGGAAAAGATAGTAGCGGTAAGGATTTTTATGGTCCCTATGATGCTCAAAATTTAGTCAAACAATACGAAAAAGAAATAGGTATTAATATATTATTATTTAATGAAATGGTATATAGCGTAGATCAAAATACTTATAAGCCGGAGAATGAAATAGAATCTAATGAAAAAATATTAAGAATATCCGGAACTCAATTAAGACAACTTTTAAAAGAAGCAAAAGAGATTCCTGGTTGGTTTACCTATCCAGAAATAGCACAAGAACTAAAAAAATCTTATCCTCCAAAATTTAAGCAAGGATTTACTATATTCTTCACAGGACTACCTAGTTCTGGTAAATCTACAATTGCAAATGCTCTTGCCATTAAATTAAGCGAAATTCAAAATCGATTAATAACAGTACTTGATGGTGATTTGATAAGAAATCATCTGTCAAAAGAACTCGGCTTTTCTAAGGAACATCGCTCTATAAATGTTCAAAGAGTAGGATTTGTAGCAAATGAAATAACAAAAAATGGAGGCGTTGCTATATGTGCTTTAATAGCTCCATATGAACAAGATCGCAGGTATAATAGAGAATTAATTACTCGTGGTGGCTATATAGAGGTATATGTTTCTACTCCACTTAATGTATGCCAAGAACGTGATGAAAAAGGACTTTATGCAAAAGCAAAAGAAGGTAAGATAGAAATGTTGACAGGAATAAGTGATCCATACGAATCTCCTAAAAACCCTGAAATAACAATAGATACATCAACATTAAGCGTAGAGGAATGCATAGAGCAAATTATTAATCATTTAAAATTAGAACAATATATCTAAAAAATTAATATACTAAAAGGGCCTAATTAAATTAGGCCCTTTTAGTATATATAATAAATGTTTTAATTTATTCCAAACTTATTTCTTTTTAAAATATAACAAATTAACCTCAACATATTTTATTAAATTTCTGGACATTTGATCTTTTTGTCTCTATAAAATCTATGAACTAAATTAAATTCAAATTTCAGGAGAGTATAATAATATGAAGAAAAAAATTTTATATATTTTAGCTATTTTAACTATAAATTTTGAATTAATTTCTAAAAACTATAATAATTCAAAATTTGATGTTACTGTAATAGGCTCTATTAAGTTTGCAGATGGTAGAGGAAGGTTGCCTATAGGTTTTATAGAAAATCTTAAAGATAAATTAAAAATAAATTTTATATCAACTGAGGGGCTTTTAGATTTTAATAATGTAAATCAAGATATAAAAGATATAGCATTAAATAAAGATAAAACTCCGGGAAACATAGCTTTATTATTTACCTCAGTATGTGCTGACTGTGCCTCTTATGTACCTAACTCTCCTATAAAGCTGGTTTACTCGACCTTTGAAACTACCGATATACCAAAGTATTGGATAAATTTACTTAATAATAATTTTGACGCTGTATTAGTTCCTTCAGAGTTTTTAGTAAAAACTTATAAAAAATCTGGAATTAAGATTCCGGTATTTTTAGCCCCTCATGGAATATATATAGATGAATTTCTTAATACTCCAATCAAATCTCAAAAAAATGAAATTTTTACATTTGGCACTTCAGCTGGTTTTTGGCCCCATAAAAATCATGAGTTATTATTAAAAGCATTTTTAGAGAAATTTCATAATAATCCAAAGGTAAAGCTTAAAATACATGGACGATTTGGAGATCAAAGAATTATTCAAAATCTAAAAAAAATAATAAGAGATAGAAAAGCAAAAAATGTCGAACTGATCGCTAAATGCCATACTCCTAACGAACATCTTAAGTTTATGCAATCACTTGATTGTTATGTTTTAGTTTCAAAAGGCGAAGGTTTTTCAGTAACACCTAGAGAATCAATCGCATTAGGAATTCCAACAATAATAAGCAATAATACTGCGCATAAAGAACTTACCAAAACTCAATTTTTCGTATCAATTAAATCTAACATAAAAGAACCATCGAACTTTACTCAAGAAATTAAAGCTTATTGTGGCTATAATTTCAATACCGATCAAAAATACTTGGAAAATGCTCTTGAAACAGTATATAACAATTATGAAGAGTATTTGAAAATAACTGTTACCGCTAGAGAATGGGTCAAACAATTTACATATAGTAATTTAGAAAAAAAATATTTAAATATAATAAAACCGGAAAAAGTAATTTTTGGCACCGAAAACCTTATAACTAACGACTACTTAATGACAAATTCTAAAAAATTATATGATAAATATCAAAACATCTAAAT
Source organism: Candidatus Babela massiliensis (assembly GCF_000513475.1). Lineage (GTDB taxonomy): Bacteria > Babelota > Babeliae > Babelales > Babelaceae > Babela > Babela massiliensis. Next base: position 731,009 of record NC_023003.1, on the reverse strand, counting down.
AATGATACAAAAATTATATTAAAAATTTTAAGGAGAGTATATGAAAATAAAATTTTTTACCATAATTATAATATTAAGCATTGTTATCAATGCTTATGAAAATGAACCTGACTCCAGAAAGCTTTCCTCTCCTTTTGATGTAACCGTAATCGGATATATCTTATACCCGGACGGATTAGGACGATTGCCAATAGGATTTATAGAAAATTTTCAAAATAAATTAAAAATAAATTTTATTGATACAAAAAACTTTTCCTTAAACATGAGCTTTGGAAAAATAACAGATAAGGTTATAAAAATAGTCAATGATAAAGATAAAAGGCCCGGCAAAGTAGGATTGCTTTTTGACGGTTTATGGAATAACATTATCCCTAAATTACCTAATACTACAATAAAAATTGCTTATTCCATGTTTGAATCAACACAAATACCTCAAGAGTGGGTTAATAATTTAAATAATTATTTTGATTCAGTGGTGGTACCTGCTCCCTTTTTAGTAGAAGTCTATAAGAATTCTGGCGTAAATATACCTATATTTTATCTACCAATAGGTATGTACTTAGAAGAATTCTTAAATTCACCTATAAAAATTAAACAAAATATTCCTTTTGTATTTGGTACTTCAGCTGCCTATCATCCGTTTAAAAACCAGGAATTACTGTTAAACTCATTTATAAGCAAATTTGCTAATAATGCTAATTTCAAATTAAGAATACATGCAAAAGGAGAAACTGAAAACAGTAATTTAAGAAAAATAATTAAAACTAATAATATACACAACGTAGAAATAATATCAAAATTTCTTAGTCCATCTGAGTATATTGATTTTTTAAAATCGCTTGATTGCTATGTTTTAGTTTCTAGAGGAGAAGGTTTTTCTCTTACGCCTCGTGAGGCTTTAGCAATGGGCATCCCCTGCATTTTAAGCAATAATACTGCTCATAAAGTATTATGCCAAACTTCTTATGTAAAAGCAGTAAATTCTAATATAAAACAATTAGCGGACTATAGCTTTATATTTGGCAAAATTTATGGTTATAACTTTGATACTGATCAAAAAGATTTAGAAGATGCCTTAATGGATGTCTATCTTAATTATAATAAGTACCTTAGAGCTGCACATCAAGGTAGAGAATGGGTTAAACAGTATTTATATAAAAATTTAGCAAATAAATATGTTAACTTAATAAAACCTAAAAAAATCATACTTGGAAACAAGAATATTATTACTGATAATGGTTTAATGACAAATTCTAAAAAATTATATGACAAATATGTACTAATACTTGAACAATAAAAAATATTACAAATTAAAAATTAAGGATCAAAATGAACCATAAACATCATTTATCATATCTGTTGCTTTTCTTAACAATAGGTATAGCAATAAATAGTATATCGTCTGATAATTTAAACTTAAATCTAAAAAATAAGCCAAAGTTTGATGTGACAATTGTAGGACTTATACAAGAAAGCGGAGGTTGGGGACAATTGCCTATTAGGTTTATCAGACATTATATGAATAAATTACATATGAATGTTATCCCAATATTGCAAGACTTCAATTATTTAGATGAATCAATAAAGCAAATTGTATTAAATAAAGATAAAACTCCAGCAGATGTAGCATTAGCATTTATTCATCCCTACTCTTCGGTAATGCCCTATTTACCCGAATCTAAAATTAAAATATGTTATACCATGACAGAATCCTATTATATTCCTCAAGAATGGATAGAAAATCTGAATAAACATTTTGATGCAGTAGTAGTGCCTGCACCATTTTTAATTGATGCGTATAAAAATGCTGGGTTAAAAAAACCGATATTTATCCTACCAATTGGAATGGAATTAGACAACTATTTTAAAACTCCAATTAAAACTACACAAAATAAAAAATTCACTTTTGGAATATCAGCAGGATTTGGCAATAATCATAACAAAAATCAAAAGATGCTCTTAAAAAGCTTTATTAGTAAATTTAATAATAATCCAAATGTAATACTCAAAATAAGAGGTGGAGGCGGAGAGAAAGAAGAAATAGAGGCTATAAAGAGAATCATAATAAGAAAAGGCGCACAGAATGTTGAATTAGAAGTCAAAAGATTAAGTCCTCAAGAAAATTTAGATTTTATGAAATCACTAGACTGTTATGTCTTAGTCTCAAGAGGAGAAGGTTTTTCTTTAACTCCACGAGAAGCCCTAGCATTAGGTATTCCTTGTATTTTAAGCAATAATACTGCTCATGAAGTTATATGTCAGACTCCCTATGTCAAATCCGTCAATCAACTAACTATAAAAAATATAGCACAAGCATTGGAAGAGGTTTATAATAATTATGATCTATATCTTGCTAAAGCTCACCAAGGTCGAGAATGGGTTAAACAATATACCTATAAAAGCCTAGAGAATAAATATTTGAACTTAATTAAGCCTAAAAATATTTCTTTAGGATTAGAAAATACTATTGCTGATAATTATATAATTACTACATCTCAAGATTTGGTCCAAAAATATTTAAATATATCAAAATCATAAGGAATTTTGCTCATGCCGTTGTTTATTAAGAATAAAAGTGTTTTAATAAACATACAATTGATAATATGTATATTTTACTGCATATGTTTATATTCAATTACTGATACTTTAACTTCAACAACTAATAGAAATAAATTTGATGTAACTGTAGTTGGTTATATGTTATATCCTGATGGGTTAGGCAGATTACCCATCGGATTCATTGATAATTTACATAAAGAATTAAATATAAATTTTATAGAAACTCGTAAATTTTCTATAACACAAAGCTTTGGTAAAATAAATAAACAAATATTAAATATAACAAGCAATCAGGATAAATCTCCAGGAAAGGTAGCTATATTGTTTGATGCTGTATGGAAAAGTTCTGTAATAAAAATGCCTAATTCTATTATTAAAATAGCTTATTCAATGTTTGAATCAACACAAATACCTCAAGAGTGGGTAGATAACTTAAATAACTATTTTGACGCTGTGATAGTTCCTTCACCATTTTTGATAAAAGTTTACAAAGAATCAGGGGTTAATATACCTATATTTCTATTACCCTGTGGCATGTATTTAGAAGAATTTTTAAGCATACCTCTCAAAAGTAAAAGAAATTTTCCTTTTGTTTTTGGGTGTTCATCAACATTTTTTCCACATAAAAATCATAAATTACTGCTACAAGCTTTTTTAAACAAATTTAAAAACAATGAAAATATAATATTAAAGCTTCATGGCAGAGGAGGATTTGAAAGTGAATTATCAAAAATTATAAAATCCGAAAAAGCAACGAATGTAGAATTAATATCAAAATACTTCACTCCTAAAGAATATCTAGAATTTTTAAGATACCTTGATTGTTATGTTCTACTCTCAAAAGGAGAAGGTTTTTCAATGTCCCCACGAGAAGCTTTAGCACTAGGAATTCCTTGTATATTAAGCAATAATACAGCACATGAAGTATTATGCCAAACTCCTTATGTTAATTCGGTTATGTCAAATAAGGTTGAGCCTGCTGACTATAGATTAGTTTTTGGTCAATATTATGGCTATCAATTTAATAGTTCTATAACAGATGTTGAAAAATCATTAGAAGAAATTTATAACAACTATGATTATTATCTTCAAAATGGTAAAGATGCTCGTCAATGGGTTCAACAATATGATTATCGCAACTTGAAAAATAAGTATTTAAATTTAATTAAACCCAATAAAGTTATTTTGGGAAAAGAAAACTTAATTACCGATGAATACATAATGACTGACTGTAAAAAACTATATCAAAAATACTGTTTCATAAAAAGTTTAAATGATTAAGTCCATGTAAAAAGAACATTACTGCTTTACTCAAAGCAGTAATGTCTCAAATCAAAATATCTCATAAATTAACAAGTTATTCCATGCTTTTTTCAAAGTATTCTTTCATATATTTTTCTTTTAAGTCATGATTTACTGCAGCAAAATGTATAACAAAATCTCCTGGTTGATATTCACCATCAATATTAAACCAGCCTGGACATTGTAAATAAGAGCTTAATAAACGTTGAGGAACAATTTTAATATGCTCCTTAACTTTAGGATGTTCTTGGTATATTTGTATAAGAGCACCATTATCAAAACCAGGAGCCACCTGAGTATGCTCATATTTAGGACTATACCACAATTTTAAAAAATTTCTTGACCATTGAGTATTTTTTATTAAAAATTGGCCTGAGTTCATACTTCGCAAACAATCTCTAGTTGTAATGAAATCATAATCTTCATCAATTATACTTTCAAGTTTAATTGAATCGTTCATAATTAAAGCGTCTGAATCTAACCAAAATAACCAATCGTAATCACTTAAATGTCTTTGCAAGGCTACCACTTTATCCCAGTAAGCAGCTCTACCTGTATCTAGCCTATAATTATATAAAAAATAATCATATCCGTGCTTCTCAGCATATGCTCGCTTGTTAATATGAGCATATTTACCAATATGCTCATACCTCTCATCATGAACACCAATTAGAGCTATTTTCAAATTCTTAGATATACTATACTGGATACTAAAAAATATTAAGATTATTGTCCAAATTACTTGATTTAATATCATTTTCATACTTTCCTAATTAGATACTATAAAGTTTTATATATAATTAATTTTGAATCCTTTGAGCAACTAGCAAAAAAGCTATTATCAGGGCTTATAGCAACTCCAGTAATAAATTGCTTATGACTATATATTCGGTCAATTAGTCTCCCATTATTTAGATCCCATAACCGAAGAGCAGTATCAAAAGAACCTGTAATAACAAAATTATTATCAGAACTGGCTGCTAATACATATACTAAACTTATACCCTCATCTCTTAAATCATACTTAATTTCTCCCGTTTTAAAGTCCCATACATAAATATTATTAGCAGATCCTGTAATAATAAATTTATCATTCGGACTTATAGACAACGTGCTTATACCATAAACATGTCCGGTTAAAGTATTTTTTAACTTACCTGGAACTATGTCCCATACTTTAGCAGTTTTATCATAGGAACCTGTTACAATAAATCGTTCATCAGAACTAATAGCTATGTCACTAATTTCTTTTTCATGACTCTCAAGCTTATACTTAAGAAGCCCTGTTTGCATATTCCATATATAAGCAACTTTATCTGCTATGCTTATAATAGAATTATGTTTATTACTAATCACTATCTTTTGTACAGCATCTAAGTGATTTTCCAGTTTATTTTTTATTTGACCTGTTGCAGTATCCCAAACAATAGCAACCTTATCATAAGAACCCGTCACAAGAGTATTACCATCTTTGCTAAAAGCAGCACAAGTAACAAAATCGTAATGACCTCTAAGAATGTGTAATTTCTCTCCAGTATAAGCATTCCAAATAATAGCAGTTCCATCAGCAGAAGTAGTAGCTATTAAACTATTATCATAGCTAATAGATACGTCAGTAATAAATTCTTTATGGCCTATTAATTTTATAAAGTCTTTAGTATTTACATTCCATATTATAGCAGTTCCATCCCATGAACCAGTAACAATAAACTTATTATCAGAACTTATAACTAACGAACTAATACGCTGAGTATGCTGCTCTAATGGAGTTTGTTGAAAAGAAATACAAATACTACTATAATGGATTAATAACAAGTTAAAGCAAAGAATTATTCTCGCCAAAATTACCAAATTAAATATCTTCATATTATCCCCACTATTGAATAGTAAACAACTAATATTAAAATTAATAAATAGTTGCTAAAAAGAACAAGGATTTGAAAAATTTATGAAAAATTATATTTGCTTTAATACAAACCCTACTGAATATTAAAATAAAAACTTAAAAACATTTTATAATACATAAATAAGATGAGGGGTGGTTGGTGTTATACTTTCAACACCAACCACCCCTCATCTTATTTAATAAATATTAACATAACAAATATAACATAACGATTCGCTAATTACGTACAAACAATACATTACCCTGCCATTTTTCAAAATTTCCTGATCCCCAATAATGACCCCAAACTTCCTTAAAGCCTTCCTGCTCTAAAAACAGTTTTATGTCCTGATAATAACAATTTCCTTCTCTAAATTCTTGAAAATTAACTTCGGTATAAATGGCCTTCACAGTAGATAATATTTCACGTGAGGATTTAAGAGCAATTAACTCAGCTCCCTCCATATCTAACCACATGAAGTCTATATGGTCCACTTTATTTTGCTTAGCCCATTCATCTAAAATAGTACAATCAACCACAACGGGCATTAAATCAAAAATCATATAGGGATCAAGTATAGGCTTTGGAGCCAAAAGAGAACTAGCTCCTTCTCCGGTTACGCAAACATAAAAATTAGCCTTTCCTATTTTATCACTCAGAGCGTAAGGATGGCATTTAACATTAGCAAAATCTTGAGTTGTATTCTTCAAGATTTGATAACTCTTAGGCAAGGGCTCAAAGGCATGAATCATTCCTTGAGGCCAAGTTTTACTCATCACTACCGTATCTTCACCTTTATGAGCTCCGGCTTCTAGTATAACTGGTGCATTAGGTATATATTTTTTTACTAATTCTAATATATTATTCTCTGTATAAGTTACTACTTCAGAAAATAAAGATGTAGTTAACGTTAGAAATCCTAGTATTATTATCAAAACACACCTTAAAAGCATTTTAGCTCCAATTTTAAATATCTTTATACTCTTTTTACAGCATCATTCTATTAAATATTATAACATGGTCACCTTATAAAATTTTAAAAAAATGATTAAATTATTAACCTAATGAATCTACATAATTAACATAATGTTGCATTCTTTGTGGCTCAAAGCCTTTAAACAATAACTGTCTAAATATATCTTTTGCTTGATTGTATTGCTTATCATTAATCAAAGTTAAAGCATACCAAAAGGTATAATAATCCCCTATGCCAAGTTTAACATAAGCGTCTATATTACAAGATAGATATAAATTTTTTATCTCTTCTTTTTCAATTCCTTTAGCTTTTATAATATATTGCTCATATTTTAATAATTCATTTATATTGGATCCTCCTAACCTGCTTATAGTACATGCCTCTAATAAATTAGAAACTACTACATCGTGACTATTTAAATAAGCAATCAAAACTTCCCCCATTAAAACTAACTTATAGTCTTTATTGATATCTTTAATTAAATGGAAAATTTGATTAAAATCAGGATAATTAGACAAAGTAAGATCTGATAATCCTTGAAGGCGTTTATCAAAAAGTCTTATATCATCTATAAGAATAATAATATCCTTCAAGCCTGAATTTTTAATGCTTATTAATTCATCAATAACTGGAGTGGTGCCATTTCCGAAAGCAGTATTATATCCGTAATAATTGCCACTATAATGACCATCTAACCACACTAATATATTACCCCAATGAGCTCTTAATAAAGAGCCTAAAACTATACCAGAATCACCATTATATAACTTAACATTGCTATAAGGTTTTAAATTTTCACATGCTTTATTATACACCTCTTTACTAAGCTCTATGGTAAAAACATTATTAAATATCTCAGCTGCAACCTTGGTACTATAACCTAAAAATGTACCAGTTTCTATAAAAGTATTAACATTAAAAATGTCTTTCAATGTTCTTAAAAAATCGGCTGATAGCGCCCCATAAGGTCCACTTTTTACTGGTTTAAGTTTTAAATCTTTATATGCAAATAAATTAATATTTAAAAATATACTTAAAGATATAAATTTTAATAAATTACCGTTATACTTCATAATTTTAAACCTATAAGTTTGAATGGTTAATAATAATATTTTGTTATCTTGATTTTTTTTAGTTTACTTTAAATTAATATTAAAAATTTTTAGCTATTGTCAAGAAGATAACTTACTTAATTCAATTATATTGATATAAAATAAGTAATATTAAATAATATAAAAAACTTAAAAATATTAGTTATGTTTATTGACTTTATGACCCGATTTTTATAATTTCATACTATAAAAGAGTGTTTCACAATAGTAATTGACTTTAATATCATGAGTATAAAATTCCTAATTAAATTTTTATCAATATTTTTTTTTACATTTTTATCAAATACAGTCTCAATAAGCAGTAAAAATAAATTTGATGTAACAGTATTGGGTGTAATAAATTTTAATTCTGGTTGGGGACAAATACCAATTAGATTTATTGACAAATATAATCCTAAACTGAAAATAAATTTTATACCTTTTTGCAAATCTAACTTTGACTACGTTAATGATAAAACAAAAAACATTATTAACGGAAAGGATAAGATCTTTGGAAATACAACAATATTATTTTTTCAGCCCCTTAAAGCAATTAGCAAAAAACTTCCTAAATCGACAATTAAAATTTGTTATACAATGACCGAATCCTATAAAATCAATCCAGATTGGGTTTATACTTTAAATAAATATTTTGATGCAGTAGTAGTACCCGCACCATTTTTAGTAAAGGCTCATCAACAAGCAGGAGTAAAAATTCCTATATTTGTACTACCAATTCTAATGGATTTAGACAATTATCTTTTAAGTCCTATAAAGACTCAAAAAAATACTCCTTTTACTTTTGGCATATCAGCAGGATTTGGTAATAATCATAATAAAAACCAAAAAATGCTAATCAAAGGATTTATACGTAAGTTCAAAGATAATCAAAATGTGAGACTTAAAATAAGAGGCGCTGGAGGCGATAAAGAGGAAATTGAAGCTATAAAAAACTTAATTGCTCGAAAAAATGCAACTAACATAAGTTTAGAAGTTAAGCCATTGAGTCCGCAAGAAAATTTTGATTTTATGAAATCTCTTGATTGCTATGTGTTAGTATCAAAAGGAGAAGGGTTCTCATTAACTCCAAGGGAAGCTCTAGCATTAGGCATACCTTGTATCCTAAGTAATAATACTGCTCATGAAGTTATTTGCCAAACGGATTATATTAAAAGTGTTAAAGACTTAACTATAGATAACGTAGCCCTAGCTGTAGAAGAAGTATATAATAATTACGAACAGTATTTACTAAAAGCACAACAAGCAAGAGAATGGGTTAAACAGTATACTTATCAAAACCTAGAACAAAAATATATAAACTTAATAAAACCGTATAAAATAATTTTAGGCACAGAAAATTTAATTACAGATAAGTACCTAATGACTAATTCAAAACATCTATATAACAAATATATAACAATTAAAAATTAAAGCTAAAATATCTTTTAAATTTTTATTTAATAGACCCTGATTACTCAGGGCCTATCTTTTTAATTAATTATAATTCTCATTATAATTTTTACAATCATTTTCAACCATTAACTTTACCAATTCTCTAAATGATGTTTTTGGTCTCCATTGAAGCAATGAACGTGCCTTTTTGCTATCTCCAAGCAAATAGTGAACTTCGGTAGGTCTAAAAAACTTTGGGTCTACTTTAATAAGAATTTGATTATTCGCTTTATTAATGCCTATTTCGTCCTCATTTTGACCTTCCCAAACAATATCAATACCGATTTCTTTAAAAGCAAATTCTACAAATTCTCTAACAGTATGAGCCTCACCCGTAGCAATAACATAATCCTGAGGTTTATCTTGTTGCAATATTAACCACATAGCCTCCACATAGTCTTTTGCATAACCCCAATCTCTTTTAGCATCTAAATTACCTAAGTAAAGAGGCTCAGTTGATCCATTTTTTATTCTTGCTACAGCTTTAGTGATCTTTCTAGTTACAAAATCAACTCCTCTTCTAGGAGACTCATGATTAAATAAAATACCATTGCAAGCAAAAACATTATAAGCTTCTCTATAATTAATAGTAGCCCAATGAGCACAAAGTTTAGCAATACCATAAGGTGATCTTGGATAAAATTTTGTATTTTCGCTTTGAGGAATTTCAACTACATTGCCAAAAAGTTCACTTGTAGAGGCCTGATAAAATTTAGTTTTATTTTGCAATCCTGCATTAACAACAGCATTAAGTATCCCAAAAACGGCTACAGCATTAGTATAAAGTGTTTGAGTAGGAGCAAAGAAAGAGGTTTGCACATGACTTTGAGCAGCTAAATTATAAATTTCGTCTGGTTGAACATCATTTATCAATTGCTCTAAGCAGCTAATATCACTTACATCTCCTTGATGAATGATTACTGGCAACCAATTATTTTTTTTAACCAATTTTTGTATATCATCTACTTTCTGCATATTATAATTTGAAGTACGCCTTACAAGACCATGAACCTCGTATCCCTTGTCAAGTAAGAACTCGGCTAAATAAGAGCCATCTTGACCTGTAATACCTGTAATTAAAGCCTTTTTAACATAAGAGTAACTATTGACAGAATATAATGCAAAAATCGTTAATAAAAACAATTTTAAGTGCTTCATATTTATTCTCCTAAATAAATTAATATGTTGTAACTAAATTATTTAATATGTTATAGTCAACACATTAGACCTAAGTTTTGTCAAGATTTATAATTTTTTTAAATTTGATTTTAAGAAATAACCAAAAATTTTCATAAAAATATAGATAAAATTATGATAATTAAAATAAGAATTTTAATAACAAGTAGCCTCTTAAATATATTTTTAAATATATTAACTCAAGCTCAATTCACACATTCAAACTTTGATGTGACAGTAGTGAGCTATATTAATTTTAAAGATGGTCTCAATAGATTAGCAATAGGTTTTATAGAAAATTTTAAGAATAAATTAAATATAAATTTTATACCGACTTATAGCAATATAAATGTTAAAGATATTCCCTCAACTATAAAAAGTATTATCAATAATCAAAATGAAACCCCTGGTAATGTAGCGTTATTATTTGATCCATTGTTTAAGAATAATATAAAATTTATACCTAATTCTTATATTAAAATAGCTTATTCTATGATAGAATCAACACAATTACCAGAAGAATGGGTAGATATTTTAAATAAAGAATTTGACGCTGTATTAGTACCTGCTCCATTTCTTGAAAAAGTATATAAAAAATCAGGAGTAAATATACCTATATTTCTATTACCATGTGGAATCTATATAGATGATTTTTTAAGCATTCCAATTAAAGATAAGAAAAATACTCCATTTGTCTTTGGATGTTCTGCAACCTTTCTCCCAAGAAAAAATCAGGAAATATTATTAAATGCATTTTTAAATAAATTTGGAAATAACAAAAATATAAAATTAAAATTACATGGCAGATATGGCGATATAAAACTAATAAACAAATTAAAAAAAATAATAAGAGAAAAAAAAGCAAAAAACGTAGAGCTAATATTAGGTCCTTTAGAACAAAAACATTATGTTAATTTTTTAAATTCCTTAGATTGTTATGTATTAGTATCAAAAGGAGAAGGTTTTTCTATAACTCCTCGAGAATCAATATCATTAGGAATCCCTACTATAATAAGTAACAATACAGCACATAAAGAGCTTACACAAACAACCTTTTTTATACCTTTAAAATCAAAAATTAAAGAACCCGCTGATTATAGATGGCTTTTTGGTAAATATTGTGGATATAATTTTAATATAATGCAAAAGGATTTAGAACAAGTTTTAGAAGAAGTTTATAATAATTATGAACATTATCTAAAAAAATCCCAATTAGGAAGAGAATGGGTTAAGCAATATAGGTATAATAATTTAGAACAAAAATATATAAACATAATAAAACCTAAAAAAATAATTTTTGGTAATAATAATATTATAACAGATGATTATGTAATGACTAGTTCTAAAAAATTATTTGAAAAATATAAAAATATAATAACGCATGTCAAAAAATAGATAAATAATCTAACAAAGCTTATAAGATATACTAATTATAATTTCATAGTAATTTAATTAGATTTTAATAAATAAATAATTTTCATAATTTTAAATAAGTAATTGATAAATCTAAAGCTATTTTTATATAAATTTAAATTTCATGGTAAAATAAATATAATATCGTATTTATATTAAACAAAAATTTAAATGGTAATATATAATGTCTAATAAGCTATCGAAAAAAAATATAATTAAAAAAACCTTCGAGTTTGGTTTATCTTCAATAATAAGTAAAGTATTAGCAATTACCAGAGATATTTTACAAATTAGATATTTAGGATTAGGTCCTCTTTCAGATGCTTTTTTAGTCGCCTATAAAATACCTAATGTACTGCGTAAAGTTTTTGCTGAAGGAGCTTTAAGTGCTGCTTTTATACCTACTCTAGTAAAACTATTAAGGCAAAATAAAGAGGATGAGGCAAACAAGTTAATTTCTGGTTTATTAATATTTATAGGCGGAATTTTAGTATTAATATGCACTATAATTATCATATTTCCAAAAGCTATAATATTCGTATATGCAAATGGTTTTTTCAAAAAAGGGTTTGAATTATCCGTTACCGTTAAATTGATTAGAATTTTAATTTCATTTATACTATTCATCTCAATGGGATCAATACTATCAGGAGCGCTACAAGCAAAACATCAATTCGGACCTACTGCTTGGGCCCCCGTGATATTAAATATAGTTTATATCTCTGCGTTAATCGCTTCCACTTATTTACATTTATCTGTATATAATTTTGCATTCTTAATATTATTTGGCGCAATATTACAGTCGTTATTTTTTTTATACTATTATAAAAAATTTGGCTTTCAATTCATCTGGCCTGACAAAAGCATAAAAAAGCATTTTCAAGAAGTCATATTCAAATTTTTACCTTGTATTATCAGCATGAGTACATTAGAACTTAATGCGGCAATAGATGAAAGATTTGGATCAACTTTATCAGCAGGAACTTACACTCTTATGGATATTGCTTTTAAGTTCATGGGTATAGCACTAAGCATATTTGCTTCTGGATTTGCTTCAATTTTACTTCCGTATTTCTCTCATGTGACAAATTATGCTCAAAAAAGATTAAGTTTTTATATATTTCAAGCAAATAAACTTATTGCTTGGATAACTTTACCAGCAACCTTAATAATAATATTTCTTGCAAACAAAATTATATATACAACTTTTTACAAATATTCAGGATCACATTTTACCTTATCTAACGTTAATCAAACAGCAAATTTGCTTATTGCTTATTCTTCAGGATTATTTTTCTATTCTTTAAACAAAATTTTGCTTAGTTTATATTACTCTATGCAGCAAATGCTTATACCTACTCTTGTTACTGTTATAGGTTGTATACTTAATATAATTTTTAATTTTTTATTAATCAATAAGATGGGGGCTGTTGGCCTTGCATTAGCTACATCCCTATCAGCAGGACTACAAAGCATCATTTTTTTAACTATACTTTATTTTAGATTTAATTTTAAAATATATCTCAAGGCTTATACTTTATTTATCATGAAACTTATTTTACAAGTATCTTTAATTAGCTCTTTATTTTACTTTATCTATAATAGTATATACTACTTAATAAACTATCATTTGATATTTTTAAAAAGTTTTTTGTTAGAAGAAATAGGATTTTGGCTGTGGGTAAGCCCTTTGATTATTTTAATATTTCTATTATTATATAAAACACGTAAGTTATTTGGTATAAAAATTTATTTTTTGAGCTAATTATGAAAAAAGAATTTTCCGCTGGAGTTATTGTTTATAAATTAAACGAAAAAAATGAGAGGATGTATTTACTTTTACTTTATCCAAGAGGGTATTGGGACTTTGCAAAAGGCAAATTAGAAAATCAAGAAAGTAATATAGAAGCTGCTATTAGAGAGCTAAAAGAAGAAACCAATCTGGAAGCAAATATCGATATAAATTTTGAATATAATCTTGAGTATTTCTTTAAGGACTATAAAGGTCAAATGGTTCATAAGCATGTAATATTTTTTACAGGACAAGCAATAAGCCAAGATGTGGTTCTCTCTCAAGAACATTTGAATTTCCAATGGGCAAATTTTCAAGATTCACTTAAGCAATTAACTTTTGAAAATGCAAAAAGCGCTTTAACTAAGGCTGAAGAATTTTTAAAAACAAGTTAAAGAGATATAAAAATCTCTTTAACAAGACTATAAGCCATTTGACAATACTTTTATAGTATAATATTTTATATATTATAATATATTAAAATATAAAATTCACAAAATTTCATGGAGGAATAAAAGTGAAAAGATTTATAATATTACTATTAATTTTATTTAATTTAAAATTAATATCTATGGAATCCATTCAAAAAACCCATATATTTAAAGCCGTGGTAGATAACCAAACAGAAATAGTAGAAAAATTATTAGAAAGTGGAGCAAATATAAATGAAACTGATGAAAAAGGCAGAACTCTATTAATGCTTGCCGCTCTTTATAATCAAAAAGATACGTTTAACTTATTAGTTAACAAAAATTCATCTATTGATTTACAAGATAATGAAGGCAAAAATGCTCTACATCATGCAGTAAAGCCATATTACAATACAACTAAGACTATAGAAGAACTACACACTGAAAAAATTAAAAATCAGGAAATAATCAAAAAACTCATTGATCTTGGTTTACCTATAAATACCAAAGATAATGCAGGTCAAACACCACTAATCTTAGCTTGTAAGCATGAAAATAAAGAGGCTATCAATATTTTAATCAATAACAATGAAATAGAAATCGATTTACAAGATAATAATGGTAAAACAGCTATCATGTATGCTACTATATTTCAAAACTTTGATATTATCAAAATGCTTTTAAATTATAATGCCAATATAAATCTACTAGATAAAGAAAATGATACTCCATTAATGTATGCTGTTATGCTTAAAAACTTAAGTATTCTTGAATTACTACTTAAAGAAAAAGCAAATCCTAATATAAAGAATAACAAAGGTCAATTCCCACTTACTTATGCAGCTAAAGAACATCATAACGATATAGATGTATATACAAAAATAATTAAAGTTCTACTTGATTATGATTCAGACCCTAAAGTTCAGGATAAATTTAAAAATACAGCACTAACTTACGTAACAAGACGCAAAAATCAAGAGTTAATCAATATTATAAAACAAGCAATAGAAAAATTTAATCACAATTAAGCCATTTAACAAGTTCTTTAAGTGCCTTATGGCGGTGACTATATTTATGCCTTTCTTTAAGATCAGTAATTTCAGAATAAATTTTATCTGATCCTTCTGGTATAAATATCTCCCTATAAGGCATTTCTTTATTTTGAAGCTCAGATTTAGGTTTTACCAAAGTACCTCTAGTAATGGCACTAAATACTTTGAAATTATCAGAAGCATCTATGTAAACTATACAGGATGTAAAGTAAGCTCTAGGGTCATCTTGAGCTAATTTCCATATACCCTCAAGACCTATTCCTTGAAAAACATACTTAGATAAAGTACCAGGAAATTTATTATATTGCTCTATAAATATACCACCATCATCAATTATTAATGGTTTTTGAACTAATTTCCATGCCTCTTTTGCTTTAAATATAGCAACTTCTTCTAAATTAAGACTTTGAGGCTCTAGTAAATCTAAAGGCGCTTGCTCTAAATTTATAGAATTATCTAAATTTTCTATATCTAACTTAATATCCTTAAATTTTTGAGAGTTTGTTGTAACAAATATCAGATGTCTTTGGGAATTATTTATCGAATCATTCATAATAAATTCACTATTAATTTTTGAATATGGCTTTTGGTTTTTTCTAAAAAATTATAGATATTTTATCATGTTTATAAAAAAAAATCTAAAAATCAATATAGTTAACAACTTATTAAAAGAAACAATTTAAAATAAGAAACATAGATTGTTAATATAAATTAATAGAACAAAAAATATATTGGGATTATAAGAAACTTTTAAGAAAAGAATTTTGGTTGCGGGGGCTGGATTTGAACCAGCGACCTTTGGGTTATGAGCCCAACGAGCTTCCAGGCTGCTCTACCCCGCGTCGATTATAGTATATATTGTACAGCAATTTAATAACTTGTCAATATTTTTATTAAAAAAAAATAAAAAAGTTTAGATCAAGCAATTTAATCTAACTATAAATAAACTCTATATTAAGTTTATTAAATAAATTTCTTTATACTTTTAATTAAATTAATATAACTACCGCTGTTGCTATATTTTTAGTGTGGGTAATAGATAAGAATATTTTATTAATTTTAATGCTTTCAATTAGACTTAATTTCTTCAAATTAACCGAAATTAAAGGAGCTCCATGTGCACTCTTTTTTATAGAAACATATTTAAAAAATTTTAATAAACTTACTTGTTCTTTTAGTATCGGACTCATCGCTTTATAGCAAGCTTCTTTTGCTGAAAAAAATCCTGCAAATTTCTCATTAGATTTAACTTTATTTTGACAACAATATCTAATTTCTTCTTCATCAAAAATTTTAATTAAGATAACTGGATCATAATTTATCCAGTTATCGAATCTATTAATTTCTGTACTATCTATACCTAAACTTATCATCTTTATTTAATATCTAAAAAATTTAACTATCTTTTATTAATTTTTGATCTATTGAACGATAAGAAAGAGCTTCTTTTACATGTTTAGCCTCTATTAATTGACAAGCTTCTAAATCAGCAATAGTTCGCGCCACTTTCAACATCTTATGATAACCTCTCATGGTCAAATTTAATAGATCAAAGCTAGATTTAACTAGTTCAGATGCTTCAGATGTTAATTCACAATATTCATTAACCTGATTTGAATCTAAATAAGCATTAAATATACCGTTATTTCTCTTAAGTTGAATTTTAACAGCTATATCTATCTCTTTATAAAGATCTTGAGAACTTACATTATTATTTTTATTATCTATTATCGTTTCATAATCAATTGAGGGAACAGTAACCTGTAGATCTATACGATCAAGTAAAGGACCTGATATTTTATTTATATATTTATTAATTTGTTGAGAAGAGCAAGAACATTTCTTTTTTTTATCCATCAAAAACCCACAGGGGCAGGGATTAATTGCAGCAATTAGTAAAAAAGAAGCAGGAAAAGAAAGAGTATGTTGTGCTCTTGAAATAGATACACTATGTTCTTCAAGTGGTTGTCTTAATACTTCAAGAACATCTCTTTTAAATTCAGTTAGCTCGTCTAAAAATAGTATTCCTCTATGAGCAAGACTAATTTCACCAGGTTGAGGAAAAGAACCTCCACCCACTAATCCTGCTTGACTAATAGTATGATGAGGATTTCTAAACGGTCTTCTAGTAATAAGAGGTTGCTTATTAAGCTTGCCACTAATAGAATATATACGACTTACTTCTAATATTTCCTGAAAAGACATTTCAGGCATAATTGATGGCAATCTTTTGGCAAGCATAGTTTTACCAGATCCTGGAGAACCTATAAATAAAATATTATGTCTACCAGCTGCTGATATTTTTAGAGCTCTTTTTGCTCCAATCTGGCCTTTAACTTGATTAAAATCCAAAATTTTATCATCAGAATTTAAGAAATTATTATAATCACTAATCGTAGCCTCTATTGATAACTCTTTTCTTAAATACGAAATAAGCTCAATCAAATGAGATACTCCAATTACCTCTATATCTTTTATTAAAGCCGCTTCTTGAGCATTTGCTTGAGGAACAATCATTCTTTTTTTACCAAATTTTTTAGCATCATAAGCAACAGCCAATACTCCTTTGACAGGCTTTATACTTCCATCAAGTGAAAGTTCTCCTAAAAAAAATGTATCTCTTATAAAATCAGAATCAATTTGAACTATTTGAGCAGCTTGTAATATAGCTAGAGCTATAGGTAAATCAAATACAGTACCCTCTTTTTTTAAATCAGCAGGAGCCAAATTAACTGTAATCTTTCGCTCTGGCAGTTTAATTGAACAATTTTTTAGTGCCGTTTGAATTCTCTGACGGCTTTCTTTGATAGCAGCATCCGGCAACCCTACAATAAAAAATTGTAATAATCCATATGATAAATCTACTTCTACGTCTACTACGTAAGTATCTATGCCTATAGTAGTGGCTGAAAACAATTTAGTATTCATAATCTATAAAAAAATTATTAAAAGTTAATAAAATAAAAAAAAATTTATAAAAATTGTATTTTTATATTTTAATATAACATGTTTTTTAATTTTTGGAAATAACCTATTTTTGGTGTAGACTTTTTCTTCGTAAGCAAAAAATTACCATTTCTTAAACCATAAAGGAAACAATATGAGAAAAAAAATTTTTATAATCTTATTTATTTTAAACTTTATAGCAAACTCTGATATTAATGCTCAAAGTTTAATCGTCAGTAATCTAAACAATCAAAATCAAAGTTTTAATTTTAACATAGGTCCTCATGCAATATTTATTCCGGGCCAAAGGTTTTTTGTTGGATCTCAAGAAGCCATAGAAGGCAACATATTTGCAGTTAGTGCAAATATATCATCTAATATATTCTTCAAGCCCTTAACACCGGAAAAGGTTACATTTAACAACGCTCTTGATATAGACAACCCTTTATATGGAGCTGCAATTAGCCATATTACAATGGCAGGGTACTTTCCTATAGTTATTAAAAAAAATGATTCTAAAGTATATGCAATAAATGACGGTATTGCCTCAAATATAAGTGTATTTAGTACAGATCCAGTTTATAATTCTCAAGACAAAATTACCCCAGAGATTGTATCAATTATGACAGACTTGCCTCAACAATTAGAAGCACCTGAAAGTTTATACAGCAATAGAAATATATTTATTGCAACATCAAAAGAAGATCAAGAAAATAAATCGGGACTATCTTTTGATGGAATCGCTTTAGCTCAATTAAGAGTATATAAAGAAGTAAATAATAATCGAGAATCAACATATTTTAGATTTGTTCAACTTGACGCTCAAACTGGAACAGAGGGAAATAAACCTGTAAGCATATCTAAAGACTCAGAAGTAATAAAGATAAATAGTGCGCTCAAAAAAATTAGCAGATCTGTAGATTTACACTTTGATAATAATTTAAACAGGCTTTATATAGCATTAAAAACTCAAGCAGGTGACAATGATAATGATGGAGTTAAAGCAATCGTATTAGCAGGTCTTTCTGGAAACAAAATTAGATTTCAATCTATTTTACCAGATACAGCTTTATTAACATCTTCATCAAAAATAATTGCTTCTAAAGGTGCTAATATCAAATTAAAAATGCACAAAGTAAGAACTATGTTCACTAGAACTTACCTCAATTACTTAATTGTAGTTGGCGGCACTGGTAATAATAGTAAGCAAAAAGTATTTGCATTACCTTTAGTGAATAATACAGGTTCAGAACATCATGGATGTCTTGCAAATATCAATGCAAAAGCTATAAATGTTTTTACAAGTGGATTACCGCATAGATTTTTAGCAAGAACATTCTTAGAGGAAGCTAAAAATCCAGAAGATCTTTATGATGAAAATGACATAAGAGCAAAAGTTGGAGGTAATCAAACATTACCAGGAGATATAACTAATATTCAAGTATCAGGCGATACAGTATTTGTTTCAGTACAGACTGACCAAAACAATAAAAAATCGGGTATATTTTACTCTCAAGCATTATTTGAGGAATCAGGAAAAATAACAGGATGGACTAACTGGCAAAGAGCTGCATTAATGCCTGAAAACATAAATGGATTTGAATTTAATCCTATAACAGGAAATTTTTGGTCTATACCAGTCAATAAGGATAATAATCAAATAAATAAAGTATTTAGAACAGAATGGACTCAAGGTCAAACTGATTTAGAGAAGTTAATATCACAACAATTTTTGCAAGAACATGGAGGAGTTCAAAATTTAGTAGATATACCCTTTAATAATCAAGGTTTAGATACAACAGTAGGCAATAGATTTTCATTTTTGATCTTAACAGGTCTTAATAAAGTAGGATTAATTCAAAGCTCTAAAGATATTGATGATATTTTAACTCCAACTTTAAATAGCATAGAAAAAGTGTTTATCTCAACTGATGGCACACTAAATGATTTCAATAAAAAAGTATCTTCAATATTTATCTCAGGTGGGGATCTTGAATGTATTGAAAACATCAATTCTGCTGCAATTATAAGTGATAATAATTTTGGATGGCTAGTGGTAGGAGGTAGTAAAGGACTTGCAATATTAACTAAAAAAAATGGCGCAGGATGGAATGCAAATCAAGGGCTTTCTAAAGATTTTTCTGGTCTTGATTCAGAGATGTATTTCATAAAAATTGGAAATTATGAAAATATCAGAAAACTAATAGCTTCCAAAAACAAATTATATATTTTAACAGATACTAAAATAGATAGAGTAGAATTAGATGCTCATAATATTTCTTATACCATTGATTCAGGAGTATTAAACTCTATAACTCTTGCTCAATCATTTAAAAATACACTTGATAATGTTGAAATATTTTCTGACTTAATAATCTCTGAACCTATTGCTTTATTGGGAACTAGCAATGGTTTCTTTAGATCTGGAAATAATGTAGATATATCTAAAGCAACTTCTGACACACTAGTAAATTGGACATTAATAAAAATGCCAGAATCAGTAGGTACAATTTATGGAAATGGACCTGCTACAAGGTTTTTTCCAATAACCGCTACCGGACAAGCTACAGATATCTTTAATAATGGTAATATTTATCTATTAAATTCTTATTCAGGGTATGAACAGGCTCAAATATATAGATATGCATTATCATCAACCAATAATACCGTTACAGATAATTCTGTGCTTTTATTTCAAGATATTTTTATAAAAGGAAAACCAACCTTTTTTGTAAATTTAGAAGATTATCGTAATTATATTTATACCGATGGAGCAGTAATATCAGCTTCAAGAAGTGCTTTTATGGATGAAAATCCTAAATTATTCCTTTTACCTCATGGCTTAAGAAGTGGACAAAGGTTTGGTGCACGCAATTTAGTATCATTGAACTTAGACTTAAATAATTTTAAATCTATTGGACAACTAAACAGAATATCAGCTGGAGCTTATATAGTTTATGGTGATTTTGGAATAAGAATAAATCAATAAATTTTATATAAATTTAAATATAGTAAATTAAAGGCATAAAAATGAAAAACAAAAAATTAATATTATTAAGTATCCTTAGTACATTTATAAATATTACTTTTGCAATACCACCCATTAATCTTTTTAGACCCTCTGATAGACCTTTACATCCAGAGCCTTTACTAGGAGTAACCTTTCAGTTTCAGATCGCTGATGAAAGTTCCTATAAAACCAAAGCTTTTCAAGAGAACTTTGATGAATTCCATAGCACTTATTGTCTAAAACCAGACAGAGAAGTTAATGCTTTAAGAATCTATCAAGACAAGCAAAATTTAGTGGCTGCCCTTAAAGGTACACAATCTCAAAGTGATATAGGACAATTTTTACAAAAATTTAATATTAACGATGAAAATGGTACTTTAGGACTTTATGCTCCATCAGGAAAATTAAGCGTGCCATTCAATATAATGCTTTCATCAAGATATTACTTTGATCATAATGTTATCTTAGCATGTTATTTACCAGCTCTGGCAATGGAATTAAAAGATGTAAAATGGCATTCTGTAAAAGAAGATGGGTCCGACAATAATCATTCAGAATCTAAAAGTATATATCAAATGGCTAAACAGTATGGAGATCTTGATATTTCAGGCTGGAAAAGAATAGGGGTAGGAGATTTAACAATCCAAGGTATCTGGATGGGAGACTTTCCTCAAGACAGACCTCTTTTAAGAAATGTTAGACCTCAATTAAGATTAGCCACAATTATTCCTACAGGAAAAGAAGAAGATATCGATAAATTGCTTGCATTTCCTTTTGCTAATGATGGAGCATGGGGCGTAATGGTTAGTGGAGGATTAGATCTATTTTTTACTTCTCACTTAAAAGCAGGTTTTGACGCTGAATTTTTATTTTTATTTGGAAACACTAAATTGCGTAGAATAAAAACTAATTGTGATCAAACGGATTTATTGCTTTTTACAAAAATGCCTGCATTTAAAGAATTTGGAATGAATCAACAATTTAATTTATATGCTGCAGCTCGTTGGTCAATATTGCAATTTAAAATAGATTATCAATATTTAAAAAATGAAGAAAGCAAATTATATGTCTGCAGTAATAAGCTAAATCCATTAATAGTAAATAGTGCTGAGTCTTTACAAGACTGGACCGCGCATAGTTTGATATTAGGTCTTAAATGTTACTTTGATGATCATATTAATATAAGCTTTTATAAACCGGCAATTCAAGGCCTATTAAAATTAGGATTTAATGGCAAAAGATGTATTGCAATAGATAGTTTATCTATTAACTTAACTTCAAATTTTTAAACAAAACTATTAAATGGAAAGCTATTAAGCTTTCCATTTAATAGTTTTAAATTTTTATATATTTCTTTATAGATGTCTCTAGCTCTAAAATCTCTTTTTTATAATTCTTGAAAGTAGAATTTTGAATTACTTGATTATCAATCTCATCATTTTTAGAACATATAATTTTATAAGAATTTGATCGTTCATCATTAAAATAAATATAATCATATTCTGATTGACGTGGATAAAGATAAAAATCAATAAACTTTAAGTTTTCTGAGTTTAAGACATTACGCATTATAATTACATCATATAAGATTAAATCTTTTTTATAAGGTAAATTTAAAATTTGCATGTCAAAAGAATTAGAACAAATCAATTGTTTAATCCAAAAAACCTTTGGAGCTTTTAAATCTTTTAAAAATAAAAAAGGCTTTATTATATTTTTTAAGCTTAAATTAGGCGCTGTAATTCTTTCAATAACATGAGATAAATTACCTGGAATAATAGATACAATACAACTAGGAGATTTAATTATATTTAAGGTACCTTGAATATAATCTGCACCTAACAAAATTACATCTTTATTTAAATTAATTTGGTTCATAGAATTCATACCATTAATCATACAAATCTCTTGATTATCAAGAGTTTGAAAATAACTTGAATTTCTAAACCTGACTGAAGGTATATTTGATATAAAATCTATTTTAGTTTGCCCATTATAACTATAAAAATAAGGATTAACATTAAGTATGGTAGATTGAAGGCCTTGCAAATCTTTATGTTTTCCTGTTCTTAAACTTTTAAAATATTTCTTAAAATTTAATGCAGTTTTTACTCTTAAAGTTCTTTTATTAACACTAAAAACTGAGAGATTTTTACTTAAAGCACCATTAATATTAAAAAAATCCGGTATAGTCAAAAAGGGAACATGTTGCAAAGATATATTTTCAGCAAGAGTCCCTAAAGCTATATCATAATCTAATACTAAAGGTTTTGAATTTTCTGTATAAGGATCTAATAAGTTAGCGCCCCCTGAATAACAAGAAGTATAGTATAAAAATGCAGTATCTATATTATAATTAAAAAATTTCAATAATTTTTGAAACTCGGTTTTTGCAAGAGAAATAATAGTTCCATTCAAATACTTTAAATTATTAAACATATAAGCTTTAACATAAGGCTTAATATCATTTATTTTGGTTTGTATCATAGATAAATTCCTAAAATATTCTTGATTAGGATTTTTTCTTGATTCTTCTTTATAATATTTCTTTAATATCTTTAACTGAGGCAAAAACATTTTTTCAGCAGAATCATAAGTTCCATGACCACCACAATAAATAGACCAAGTATTTTTATATTTATCATTAGACTTGGATACAAATATTTTATCAAGAGATGAGATAAAATCTCGATTTTTTGCTCTAGTTACTTCTAAAAGATCTCTATCTGTAAAATTAGCATCTATTAGATGATTAACCTTTAATCCTAATTTTAACTCAGTATCTGTTAAAGCTTTACTGTTAAGATATCTAATATCTTTATAAGAAATTTGCAGTTTATCTAAGTATTTCTTAGGTATTAATAAATAAATATCAGAATCAACTTTTTTTATCAACCAATTGTTATAAGGAACATTATTACAGATAATATTAACAATGATCTCTAGCCAAATATAAAATTTCGTATTTGAAGAGCTAAACTTATCAAGTAAATAAGGAACTTGAAGTTTATTAATTTTTTTGTCTCTTATAATCCTTTGAATAAATATTTCTTTACTTTGATCTTTATTTGCTAAATAATTATTAATTCTTAATTTAACTTCGCTATTTATTTGATTATATATTTTGTTGACATAGAGACAGCTATCTTTAAAATCTCTTATAAAATCAATAGAATAGAATTTAGGATAATTTAGATATTTTTGTTTAATTTGCTCTGGTCTTAAATTTAAAAAATCTTGAAATAATTTGGAATGTTCTAAAATATTTGTTACTAATCTTTTGCTTATCAATATTGGAGCTTCCTCTTGGTACATGGCAGCCAAATACATAGTACTAATAGCTCCTACTCCCAAAGGTTCAACTTCTTTTTTTAAGTTATAGTCAATATTGGAATTTAGAGTTCTTAAGATATTCTCTGTATTACCCGTTTCGATTAAAACTATCATTTCTCTATTTGAGCACTTAATATCATTTCTACTAATTACTGCATAAATATTGCCTATATCAAATAAAACAAATAACAATATTATCAATATGGAATTTAATAATCTTTTTAACATAATTAACACAATTGCACTTATAAGAAAATTTTGACTAATTTAAACATATTTAAGATTAAATGTTTTTCTTATAAGTGCAAATGGTGCAAAAAGTTAAGCTATTACAAATTGATTATTATCTTTCAAAGATTTTAATAAATCAGGTTTCAAAGCTAAGTATTCTTTTTTATAAGTTGTAGAATCACAATTATAAATCTTAAAATTATTAGTTTTTGATCGAAATCTAGGCCACATTATTTTATAAGAACTACCGTCAGATAAATTAAAATAAATATAAGCACTTACAGGCACTCTATCAGGATTATCAGCATCTTTAAGTTTATCAAGATTTAATACATTTCTTACTATTATCAAATCCTTAAGAATAATTTCTTGAGAATTAGGAGACCCTAAATAACGAGTTTCTTTAGATTGAGCACATCTTAAATCCTTAATCCAAAAAATCTTAGGACAAACTATTTCTGAAAAATGTAAAAATGGTTCTATAATCTGTTCTAAAGTGAATTTAGGAGCAACTATAGATTCAAAAACATGCCCAGCAAAGTCAGATACCATAGATGTTATACAGACAGGAAGTTTATCAATTACTATTTTTTGAGAAATATAATCCCTATACAATAAAGCAACTTCTTTATCTAATTTAATAGTTTTCTTTTGATCTAAGTTTTCATCAAATATAAAAATATTATTTTCTTCATTAGATATAAGCTTAAAACAACCAGTATTTTTATATCTTACTGAAGGAATATTAGCTATAAACTCTAAATTCAAATGACCATTTAATTCACAGGTATAAGGATGCAAATTGAAAACTATTTCTCTAAAATTCTTTAAATCTTTATGTAATCCATTTCTTAAGTTGTTAAAAAATTTATTAAGTTTTAATGAAGTCTTTAACTTAAGGCCCTGATGTTTTATACTGACATTCTCAACACCTAGATTAGTTCTATTATTTATATTAAAATAAGGTGGTATAAAAATTAAAGGCATCTCTTGCATAGACATATTTTCAGCTAAAGTACCTGAAACTATATCATAATTAAAAATTAAAGGCTTATTATTTTCAGTGTATGGTTCTACTAAATGCAGTCCACCTGCATAACAAGAAGTATAATATAAAAAGGCAGTATCAATATTATTATTCAAAAACATTAATAAATTTTTAAAGTCTTCCTTAGAAAGAGAAACTATTACTCCTTTACTAGTATCTATATCATTTATAATACCATTATTTTTATATGTCTCTTTTATATCATTAATTTTTCTTTTTTCTTCTTTAATTATGCCTAAACTTTGACAACAATTATCAAATAATTGAGATTCAGGATGCTGATAAATTTGATTATAGTCAATTTCTAAAGCTTTTTTTAAATTTTCAAAACGTTTGTCATTAAGTTGATCATTATAGTACTTTTCTAATATTGACAATTGAGGTAAAAAGATATTTTCTGGAGATACATAGAGACCATGTCCTCCACAGTAAACAGACCAAATTATTTTATGCTTTTTTAAATCTTTTTTATCGATAAAAACTTTCTTTAAAGAATCGATAAAATTTTCTTTTTTATTAATAGATTTTGAAAACAATGTTGCTTCATTAAAATCTATATCTTGCATATGATTAACTTTAAGTCCCAACTTGAGTTCAGTTGTCGTAAATCTACTAACATTTTTATTATACTTAATATCTTCTAGAGAAATATCTAAACTGTTTAGATACTTCTTCGGTATCAATAAATAAAGATCATCAGTTATTTTTTTAATAATCCAATCGTTATAGCCAACTGTATAGCAGATAATATTAATCATCATTTCAAAGTATATAACACCACTTGGTCCAGAAATAAAATGACCATCTCCACATATATTTTTTAATAAGGTCGGCGCATATTTGTAGTTAAATCTTTTATCTTTAACATAATTATCAAGAAGAACATTTTGTAGATTTTTTTCAATAGAGTTTCTTATTATATTATTCATTTGACAATAACCATTATAAGAATATATACAGCAATCTTTAAATTGCTTTAAGAAAGTTTTTGATTCAAATTTTTTAGTGTTTAAATATTTTTTACAAAGTTGGTTAATATCTAAATTTAGAAAATCATAAAACAATTTTTTATGTTCAAGAGCATTTGCAATAAGATCTCTACTTACTATCATAGGAGCAGCTTGTTGATGTAAAGCAATTAGATAACTGCCTGTCATAGCCCCTATACCTGAAGGTTGGATTTCCGTTCTTGAACTATAATCAGACTTAGTATTTAAAGTTTTATCAATACTTTCCATGTTCATATTTTCAAGAAGGATAACCATTTCTCTATTAGGGATTTTAATATCTCTTAAATTAGAGTTTTGTGGAAATATTAGAGTAACAAAAGATATAAATATTACTGAAGTAATATTTTTTAAAATTTTCAACATATTCAACCTCACATTATTTCTGTTGATATTATCTATTAAAAATATTTTTAAATATTTATAATATAATTCTAACCATTTTTAAAATAATTGCAAGTAGCGAGGATTTTTAAAAAAATTATATATTATTTGACTCTGATAACATTTCAATTGCTTGCAATATAACCTTGCCTTAGCTCTTCACTATAAAATACATATAATCCTATAAGTACTATTAAAGATGCTAAGAAAAACTGACTGGATATAGTTTCCCCTAAAAGCAGATATCCATAAAATGCAGCAAATAACGGTTCAATAAATCCGACAAACGATATAAAAGTTGCTGTATATTTCTTTAAGAGATAAGCATAAAGGTTATAACAAACAATATTAGATAAAAAAACAATACTAAATAAACTTAGTAAGAAATTTTGACTATCAACTATAAGAGCTTTCTGATTATCAAAAAAATAAGAAGCTACAAAAGAAAAAATTGACCCTAAAACCATGCTATAACCATTGGCAGCCAATAATGAAGAAGGACTTTTATTTATCAGTTGACGCATGATAATCCAACCATAAACAGTAGCAAAAGCTGCAACTATCATAACCAATTCAGCCCACGATAAAAACCACATGCTTCCAGATTGTTCCTCTAAATGAGTATCATTTAATAATATTAACAAAAATCCAGTCGCTCCTATAGCCATACCTAATAATTTTTTCTTTGTTATTTTTTCAGAAAATAAAAAGTAAGATAATATTGCAGAAATAAATGGACATATTGAATAAATAAAGCTTGCTTTTGCTGATGTTAAATATTTTAATGACCAATATTCAGTAGCATTTGTTAAAAATACGTTAAAAAAAGCAAGACCTACTATATAAGACCAATATTTCTTAACATCAAAAAAAACTTTTTTATCTCTATAATATTGATAAGCAAGTAATAGTGAACCCCCCAAAATCATACGAACTCCTGTAAAAAACAAAGGTTCAGAGCTACTGACAGCTATTTTTGCCAAAGGAAAAGTAAGTGCAAATAATGCATGAAGTAAAATTACCAAGATCATTTCGTTGTCCCTAACTTAGTTAAAAAATTTAGTATAAATTATGCAATTAATATCTAAATAAATATAGTTTAAAACTATAATTAATCAATCAAATTATAAGCTTAATGAAAGACTTGTTAAGATTCTTTTTTTATATTATATTTTCCTCGATATTTTAATAAAATTTTAATAATATAATAGGAGTTGTTTATGATTCATAATAATAAAAATACACAAACTATTACTAAAGCATCTAGTCAAAAAAAGTATTTAATTAAAAATCACCAAAATATACATGATTATCAATTGCCAAATCAATCTGCTGATACATTAAATACCTCAATAGGCGTAATAACCCTTATAACAATTATATTAGCCTTCTGGTGGCTCTTAATACCTATAAATTATAATATTAAAAACAAAAGCAGAATTTAATCTTAAATTTAATACCTTACAAACCACAAATATCAATTTATAAAAAATATCATTTGTTAAAACGGTAAATGAGCTATAAAATATATAAAGCAAACTATTCATTTAAAAGCGTAGATTTTGATTTTTAGTTCCCTAGAATAATTCAATTTTGAAATAGATCAGAAACCTATTATCGATTTTAAGTGTATAAAAACTTAGCTATCTTTATTCACTAATAAAAGGCTTAATATGAAAACCGCTTTTAGATATTTAACAACTTTAGCTACCTTAATAGGAGTAGGAAGCTCATTAAGAATAGATATTAACAAAATTGAACTTTATATAAAAAAAAGGATAGTTGAAGTAAAATCACATTATAATTTACAATTAGAAGAAGATTGCTTTAAAAAAGTAATAAACTATTCTAAAAATCTAAGTGTTCAGGGTAAAATTAGCATAGATGAAGCAAAAGAAATTAAAGACATTATAGAACAAAAGATTAGAAAAAAAATATTAGGGTCTAAAAATTCTATTATAGATTTTTCAATTGAA
Source organism: Candidatus Babela massiliensis (assembly GCF_000513475.1). Classification (GTDB taxonomy): domain Bacteria; phylum Babelota; class Babeliae; order Babelales; family Babelaceae; genus Babela; species Babela massiliensis. The sequence continues at coordinate 701,965 of NC_023003.1, read as the reverse complement.
TTCAACAATACTTATTATTTTAACTCAAGTTCAAGTTGTCCTAAAATTATCAATGATATAAACTTATTTTTTAAAGAAATTTTAAAAAATAAGTTTAATAATATTGAAGAGTTTTTGCAAAATCCTGAATTTGCACTTAATGTGTTACAAATAAGAGATTTAGATTTCAATAATATAACAAATAATAAAGTACATATTATAAATTTTAATAATATATTAGGCATATATCCTAAACATTTCTCTAATCTATCAAATAATTTCCCTAGAGAGAAATCACAACAATTAAAAGGCCTTACAAATTTAGGTAATACCTGTTTTATTAATGCTTTATTACAATCAATAAAGAATATTTCAGTATTAAGAGATACTATTATTTCTTTAGAAAATTCATATAAACATAATTCTATTTCAAAAGCTTTAATCGATTTTTTACACTCAGATAATAAACATTTAAATCACAAATTAGTAAAATTACGCCAAAAAATTCATTTTCTTAGACCTGAATTTGCTAACGGTGAAATTGCTGATTCTTTAGAGTTAATTAATAGCTTAATAAATAATTTAACAGATGAGGATTTGATTGACAGCAAACCTATAGAGTTAAAAAATCTTTTTCACTTTAAAGTAAAAACTAAACTTTTAGATCCGAAAACCCAAGAAGTAAAAGTGGAAACTCCTCGCGACATTCGCTCAAGTATAGTGTTATCAATATCTAAAACCAAAATTGAAAAGCCTAAAACAATAAATGATTTAGAAATATATAAAGATATCAATAGTGCTTTGAAAGAGAAATATTTCAGAGGAATAACCCCGAACTATAATGATGAAGAACAAAATATAAATTTGATAGATGCCCCTGAAATTACCAGATTAATATCTTTACCTAAAGTATTAATTATAAGCTTAGAAAGATACTTTACATACTATGATAATAAAGGTCGATATAAAGGCTACAAAAAAATATATAATAATGTAGATTTTCCATTTGAACTTGATATGTCGCCTTATTGTGAATTACCATATCAATTTACCCAAACGATTTATAAGCTTAATTCAATTATTATGCATCATGGAGAAGATAGACATTATACAGCCTATGTAAAAAAAGGAGATCTATGGTATCACTATAATGATGATCGTAAGGTAGAAATATTAACAGAAGGTGAGCTAAAGAGATTATTAAGTACCTCAAAAACATCTTATGCTACACCATATATTTTATTTTATGAGCAAAAAGAATCATCAGACAATATAAAGGCTGAGATTGAAAGAACTATTAACTTAGAAATAGAAAATCCATATTTAAGAAATATATTACTAAACCATTTGGAAAATTTAATTAAAAATAATACTGATATATATCAGATCATAAATCGATTGAATAATAAAATAAAAAAAGAATCTAAAAAATTCTTTAAAAAATTACACTTATATTTTAATCATACTTATATAAAAAAAAATAACGAAGGAGCTATACATTTCTTAATTAATTATCCTTCTAATCCAGTATTAATATCAATTGTTAAAATGCAAAATCTCTCCTCACCAATTATGCTTATAAATCATAATGCAAAAAAATACAATTTTGACAATAATACTTTAAAAATTATAAAAAAATTACATAATTTTTTTATAAAACCTCACTTAAGAGATCAATAAACTATATATAAAATATATTGAATAATAAAAATTATAATATATTAGCCCTTTATTTATATTAAATTTCGATTATAATATTATTATACTAATTATTCAATGGAGGTTTTATTATGAATATTTTTAATGGTATAGTAACGTTAGCAACACTACTTGGAATGGGTTGTTCAACAAATTGGTTAGAATTCAATTCAATTCATAACAATTCAAGCGAAAGCTTAACAAAAACAATTTTATATTATAATCTAAAATTAGAGGAAGAATTCTTAAATAATATAAAAAAACAATTTTATAATTTCAAATCACAAAGTATAATAAGTCTTTATGAAGCTGAACAGCTTTTTGAAGCTATAGAAACAGAAATTAGAAGATTAATTTTTAATTCAACAGATCATGTCTTAGATTTTCATCAAAAACTATATTTAAAAAATATTTATCTATTTAACAAAATGCTTGGTTCTCAATATATAACCAGTAACAATAATCTATTATTTCAAAATATTATAAGTAAAAAATATGATTCTTTTGACAAATTAAACGAGACCTTAACTCATCCTATATTAAATATTAATACAATCGATTTATCAAATGTAAATAAAGAAAATATTATTACTCAAACTTTAAATAATAAACTCCAAGTAGTAGATTTCAATAGAACGTTAGGATTATATCCAATAAATTTTGCAAATCTTAAAAATAATTTAGATATTAAATGTATAGAAGAACCTACAAGCGAATCAATAAAACTTAAAAATTTAGGTAATACTTGCTTTATTAATGCCTTATTGCAATCGATAAACAATATTTTTTGTTTAAAAGATACTATAATATCGTTAAAAGATCTTTATAATGAAAATACCCTTTCAAGAGCATTAATCGACTTCTTAGAACATAATAGTGATGAAAATTTAAGTATTTTATGCAATCAAATTTGGTCTATTGAGCATGAAATTTATGATCAAAATCAAGATAAAGTTGTTATAAAAAAACAGTTTCCCAAATATAACACAGGTGATGCCCAAGAACTCTTAATGTCATTTATAGAACACCTAAATCAGAAAGATTTAGTTGTCCCCAAAGAACTGTTAACTGATGAGCAATTAAGCGATTTAAAAAATTTAAAACGAATATTAGGCTTTCAGATTGAAAAAAATATGTTACATCCTGAAACAAACGAGATAATCTCTAAAATTCAACCTCAGGAAGATCAATTTATTGCAAGTATAGAGCTACCAATTTATAAAATAAATTCTTTAAAAGTTGATAATTATGAAGTTTTTAAAGATATGTATGCAGCTCTTGAACAAAGTTATCTTAAAGAAGAAATAGACGAATATACAACTGAGAGTAAAGAAAAATTAATAAATGTACCCGCTATTAGTTATTTTACTTCTTTACCTAAAGTTTTAATCATAAATTTAAAACGATATTTAAATGACCAAAGAAAAATATTTGATAAAATAGATTTTCCTTTTGAATTTGATATTGATCCCTATTTAAAATCAGAAGAACTTAACATTCATACAAAATATGAACTCACTTCAATCATGATGCATCATGGATCAGCAGTACACTATACTACGTATATTAAAAAAGAAAACTTATGGTATCATTGCGATGATCATAAAATAGGAAAACCTCTAACAGAAGAGGAACTGAAAAATTTACTAAATGCTGAAGAAAAACCATATGCTACTCCTTATATTCTATTTTATAAACAAAAAGATCTAACTAACGATTTTTTTCAAGATTTAGATCATTTGAGACAAACTCTAGTAGAAACGATTGAAGAACAAATAGAAAATCAAGATTTAAAAGATAAAGTTCTTAAATATTTAAATAAAATATTAAAAAAACTTGAAAAAGAAAATGAGAATGAAGAACTTAACTATAGCATAATTTATAATCAAGCTATAAATTTGATTAATAAATATATAAAATCAGAAATTACAGAACTATTTAAGATGTTACATTCAAACTTTGATGAGTGTTACATAAAAAATCCAAATGAGGGAACTTTGCTATTTTTACATGACGCATTATCTGATAATCCATTATTAATCTCAATAGTTAAACTTAAAAATATAAGATTTCCATTTATAATGATTAATAAAACTGATAATACCAAATTAGTAGATAGTAAAGGTTTAGAAGCAATAAAAGCAATACATAGAATCTTTATCAATCCTTACGAAGTTAAAATAAATCAAGAATACCAAAAGTCAAAAAAATCAATCCGCGCTTAAGGACAATATGTTAATCTAGACTTTCTATTGATTTTTTAAATTTCAAATAGTATATTTATTTATATCAATAGAAGTCTAATGATTTAATGTTTAGGATAATAATATGAAAACTATATTTAAAATTTTAAGTTTTTTTATGTTTATGAATATATCAACTCAAATTATAACAATGCAAACGGATACCGAACAAAAAGAAAGTACTAAAAAAAGAAGACGAGAAGAAGATATAGAACCAGTAAAACATGAACCGATCAATGATGTTCTTCATACAACTTTAACAACTTTAATTCAATATAATAGTATATTTAATCCATTTCATTCAATGGAAGCAGAACTTTCAAGATATCCTCAATTAATATATAATGCAAAAGAAGTAGCAAAAGAGGTTTTTGCTCCTAATGAATCGTCACTTACCCAACAAGAATTAAATAGAAAATTAAAAAGTATTTTAGAAAGCCAATACACTAAAGAAAAAGAGATAGAAGCTGCTAAATTAATTATTGCAGGTGCAAATCCAAACATTATTATTAATTATAATAATAATAACAGTTCTATTTCAAATTTTATAAATAATACAGGTAAATTTTTAAACTTAGCTGTATTGTTAAAAATTTATGGCTCTCTTGGCTAATAATTAAATTAAAAAATAAGATAGGTATAATTAAAACCTGTCTTATTTTTTAATCAAAAAGTGACAAAAGTTCATAAACACTAACAAATCTTATAGTTTTGGCATTGGTTTCTATTTTTTGATTACTAGATATCAATAAAGTATTAATACCAAACTTTTCAGATTCTGAAGCATATAAATTAATAAAGTTTATCGGTTTAATTTGACCAGTTAAACTTATCTCACCTAGAGCTAGAATTTTTTCAGGCAAAGGTTTTTGAAAATAGCTAGAAAGCAAAGCTAAAGCTATACCTAAATCACAAGCACTTCCTTTAATTTTAAAACCACCACTTATTTTAAAAAATATGTCTTGAGAACTAAATTTAATCTGAAGATATTTCTCTAAAATGGCAGCAATTAATACTATTTGAGTCTGATCTATTCCTGATACAACTCTTTGCGCTATTCCATATTTTGTAGATAATACTAAAGCTTGTAATTCGATCAATAATGGCCGTGAACCTTCTATAAAACTTATAAGCACTGAACCAGGATTATTGGAAGTATCTTGAAGTAATTGTTGATTTATATTAGATACTTCTTCAAGACCATTTGATCCCATTTGAAAAAATCCAATTTCATTTACTGTTCCAAAACGATTTTTAACAGACCTAAGTATCCTTGTCTGCCAACAGTCTTCTGCTTGTAAATAAAATACAGCATCAACCATGTGCTCTAACATCTTAGGACCTGCAATAATACCTTCTTTGGTTATATGCCCACTAATTATAACTGTTATATCATTTTCTTTAGCAAGACGCATCAATTTAAATGCTGATTCTTTAAGCATATTAATGCTACCAGGAGTATTATTAGTTTCTTTTAAAAAGCAATTTTGAATAGAATCTATAATAATTAAATCAGGCTTATTATCTTTGGAAAAATTAATTATATTGTCAAGATCTGCTTCATCGGAAAACAACAAATTGCTACTAATACAGTTAAGACGTTGAGATCGGAGTTTAACCTGTTCTAAAGACTCCTCAGAAGAGAAATAATAAGTTTTATATCTTTCTGACAATTTATAAGCAATTTGTATTAATAAAGTTGATTTTCCAATGCCAGGGTCACCAGTTAAAACAACAAAACTCGCTCTTACAAGACCTGAGCCAGTTACCCTATCCCACTCCTTTACCCCCGATGTCATTCTTTCCATAGATTTCGATTCTATATCGAGTAAATTATATAATCTTAAAGAATTAGGCTCTGTAAATTTACCTTGATCCTTTAACTCAAGCGTATTCCATTGTTTACATTCAGGACAACATCCTAACCATTTTACTGTTTGATAAGCACAATTTTTACAGATATATAATATAACCTTTTTACTCATAACCTCTTAATCTCTGTCCAATATTTGTTATCTAAAATAAAGCAAGCTCTACATCTTGATTGATATCTTTCTTGAGCTCCTACTATAATTACAGGATCATCAAATCTAGCTATTTTATCATCTATTAACCTTTGAGTAAAATGAGCATCCTGACCACACTTTACACACACTGCTTTAAGTTTAGTAACATAATCTGCAAAAGTAAGTAACTGCGAAATGCAACCAAAAGGCATACCTCTAAAATCTAAATCAAGACCAGAAACAATTACTCGCTTTTTATTATCAACTAATTCTAGCAATACACTAATTATACTTGAAGAGAAAAACTGCACTTCATCTATTGCAATAATATCAATATCGGTTTCTTGACCGACAAATAGTCTTATATCTTCTGGATTATCCAAAGCAATTGCCTTGAATTTATCTCCATTATGAGCATTTATACATTCTATGGTCATACGGTTATCTATCTTATGTTTAAAAGCGATAACTTTAAGTTGTGCAAATTCAGCCCTTTTGAGTCTTCTTATAAGTTCTTCGGTCTTTCCTGAAAACATAGGTCCACAAATTACCTCTAACATACCTTTAGAGCTGTTTAACATTTTATCTTTCCTTTAACGTGTTAGTATATTTTTGCAGCAATTTACAAAAAATATTTATTTAATTTAAAAAATATTTATTTAAATATTGAAAATTTGTAACGATTTATTTTAGACTATTAATAGAACATTTCAACTTACTGTTACATATATAACAATTTTATCACTATTTCAAAATTTTTTAAATGAGAGAATAACTATGAGAAATATATTAAAGTATCCATTATTATTTTTTTCGATTATGTTTAATTTTAGTACTTACATTTCTGCTCAAAGAGTAAGTGGATCTATAACTCCTTCATATGCACCTATATATAGATCATATCCAAGAACTAAAACAGTTTATCATTGTTGTTCACCTGTTAGTGAACTTTGTGATCTTACAAATTTTGATAATAGATCTGAATGCATCCAGCTTTGTGGCGGAGTAAATAAATGTGTTCCTAAAGAAATTGAAATTGCAGAATACTAAAAATCTAATTAACAGTTTTTTGGTACATTCGAGCCTTAAATTCTGAATTGTATAAGCTCTTTTTAAGGTAATTAAGTTTAGATGTTATACAAATTTCTCTTTCTTCTAAAGTTAAAAATAATAAATTTTTATCTTCTAAATCTTTATTAATCTCTTGATAACAATCTAGATTTAATAGATCACCATATATAGATAAAAAGTAAGAAAATCTCGTAATCAAGCCCCAAAAAAGCTTATCTGCGTTATCTACATTCGTTAAGATTTTTGAAAATAATAATGATTCAACAAATTTTGATATTTGTTTGACTGAATTCCAAATAAACTTTTGATCTTTAGGATTCCAAATTAATTTAGATATTATTGTTGATAGAAATAGCATTAATTCTTGCTGTATATCAGATACTGACAAGTCTAAATTGTTATTCTTATAACCTTTATCATAAAGTAAATTATATACAGATACTGAAAAATCATCCATTATTTTTTCAGGATTCTCTTTAAGTAGCTCAAATTTATCAGTAAGTAAAAAATATAGTTCTTCTTTAATTAACTGAATAGCTTCTTCTTTTTCTTTTTTAATATCAAAATAAGGTTTTAGTAACTTAGGCAATTGTTCTAACAATTCTAGAAATGCATAACTATTTATGTAAGTAGTCTCTCCAAGTTTTTGATTAAATAAAGAAAGAACATTATAAATATACTTTCTTGGCAAAGTAGTTCTATTAGCATACTCAAGTAAAGTAATAACATGGGAAAAATTTAATGATAAAAATTTTTCTGCATAAAAATTATGATTATAGGTATGCTTTAAAAAACATATTATACTTGATTCCCTATATTGTGGTTGTTTAAAAAAATGCATAAGCATTTCTGAATTCAAATCAACATTTGAATATTTCTCAATGTAATTAATTTTTGATTGAGAAGATGAGGAGATTAGATAGAACATTTTTAAATAATTTGGTATAATTATTATTAGAATAATGTACATAAAAAATCGTTTTTGCATCTTTTTCAAAATTTTCATTGATTGCCTTTTAAATTGTAAAATTAATATAATTATTAATATAAGTTTAATTAAAAGTTAACATGAAAATTAATTATTGTTCAAGCTCAGATTAAAAAAAAGGAATTAATAGATGGCCTTATATTTTTATCAGGCATTTTCTAAAAATGGCAAAAGAGTTAGTGGTTATTTAGATGCATCAACTTTACAATCGGCTAAAGATCAATTAATAAAAATGAATCTTTATCCTACTTCAATAGAAATAACTAATCAATATGCCCCCAAAACGTCATTTTTTAAAAAAATTTTCAGACGTAAAGTAAGTTTAAAAGACCGTATTTTTTTTACCAAACAGCTATCTGTTCTTTTAAAATCAGGCATTCCATTACTTCAAGCTTTAGATCTTTTATCAGAACAAACTGAGGGAACTCTTAAAAATATAGTTATTGCTTTAAGAGACGGAATAAAAGAGGGACGGTCACTAGCTGAAGGTCTTCAAAAATTTCCGGAAGCTTTTGATTCTATATACATACAGTTAGTCAGAGCAGGTGAAGCAACTGGAAAATTAGAAGTTATTTTAGATAGACTTAATGAATATCTCACAAGAAGCGAAGAATTAAAAAAGAAAATTTCAGGTGCTTTAAGGTATCCAATAATTCAATTAGTTGTGATATTTGTAGTGGTATCTGCCTTGTTAGTTGTAGTAATACCATCAATCTCAGGAGTTTTTACTGAAGCTAACATACAATTGCCTATAGTTACTCGTATCGTATTGGGGATATCAAACATTTTTAGAAAATACTTTTTAGTTTTAATAGCTCTAATAGCTATTTTGTATCTTATATATAGAGCCTTTAAAGCAACTCCTACTGGTAAATACACAATTGATAACATAAAATTAAAACTACCTTTAGTAGGGTATTTTACTCGTGGTAATGCAATAGTACAATTTACTCGTACCTTTGGGATGCTTTTAGAAGGAGGCGTTAATTTACCAGAAGCTCTTGATATTGTAGTTAGAATTATCGATAATAAAGTTTTGGCAGATGCTTTAGAAAAAGCAAAAGAAAATATAATCAAACAGGGTAAAATATCACAATACTTAAAAGAAACTAATATTTTTCCAGCAACTGCTATATATTTAATAAATACCGGGGAACAAAGTGGTGAATTAGGACCTATGATGATATCAGTTGCCAAATATTATGAAGATGATTTAAGTGAAACAGCCGATAGTTTAACTTCATTATTAAACCCTATCATGATGATCGTAATAGCGGTTATAGTAGGATTTATAGTTATGGCTATTTTGCTACCGATTATGAAACTTACTCAGTCAATTGGTGAACAAATAAAATAATAATTAATAAAATACGTTGAAAGGAAGTAATATGTTATATGCAGAAAATAAAAGAAATAATTTATTAAAAGAAGGCTTCTCTCTTATAGAAATCATGATAGTATTACTAATAGGTGCTATAGTAGTAGGGGGCGCTTTTGCTGGATTTAGATATTTACAAAATGCCAGAGTTCAATCAACAAAATCTAAACTCGCAGCTCTTGATACAGCTATAGAGCATTATAATGCAAGTATAGGTGAATATCCACAAACTTTAGAAGAACTAGTAGAAGGACCACAAAAGCCTAATCTTAGAAGAAAATGGGCAGGAGAATTAGCAAGCCAAAACGACCTAAAAGACGCTTGGGGGAAAGAATTTCATTATAACTTAAATTCTAAAGGTAGTAATGTACCTTATGAATTATACGCAATGCATCCAGATGGAAAAACTCAAATATTTTCTCCTATATCCCAAGGATAATTAGAAATACATTATGAAGAAGGCTTTTACAATTATTGAACTTTTAATGGTTATGCTTATTATAGGACTTATAATGTCGGTAGGCTTACCTAGATTTACTTCAATAGGAACTAGCGAGTTTGATAAATTTTTTGCGCGCCTCAATAGTATAACCCAAGAAGGCGCGCAAAAAGCCCAAGAATTTAATGTGGTATATAAAATTTTGTTTAATATAACAGGAAAAAAAATAGAATTATTACCTATTGACGTAGAAAATGACAAAGATAAAAATAATACAAGAAAAAAGGAATTTGATATTCCAGATTTTATATCAATAGAAGATTTTTTAATTGATAACAAGAGTCAATTTACATCCGGTAAAGGTGAAAAAAGAAGTGCTTATTTTTTAATAAATCCTATGGGTATAACTCAGAATGTAAAAATAATCTTTATTAATAATAATCTATTTTCCAAAGATCCAAAAACAGGTAAATATGAAGCAGTTCTTAATCCATTTACTGCAGAATTTAAAATATTATAAAATAAGGCAACGATCTAATAATATCAAAACTGGTTTTACTTTAATAGAAGCAGTCATGGCTGTATTAGTATTAGGCATATCTTTTACAGTAATATTTGCATTTCAATCTAACTTATTAAAAAGAGTATTTAGCACACATGACTTTGTATCTCGAGCAATATATATAAAAAATTTCTTTGTAAACACAGATCTAGAAAATACCTACGAAAAAGATATAAACAAAAAAATAGATGATCCTGCTTTAGAGTTAAATTATACATCAAAGGATGTTAACACAATAAAAGGATTAGAAAAATTTAAAAATGTTCTTATTGAAAAATCAGAATTTAGTTGGAATTCAATATTTGGTAAACGTAAAGAAATCTTTATAACATTTAAATTTAATCCAAAAGAGCAAGAGAACAAAAGTGAAAAAAAATAAAAAACTTGGCTTTACGCTTATAGAGATCGTTACAGTAATTTTAATTTCTTCAATAATATCCTTAAGTTTATATCAAATGCTCAAACAATCCTCTAAAACCGTAGCAGAAGTTGTGCGTATTATAGATACAGACTTACCTATAATGCCTTTTTATAATCAACTTGAGCTTGATATAACAGGCATGTTTGCGCCAGAAAGTTCTATTGAGTCTTATGTACAAAAATTAAAAAAGGTTGAGGAAAATTCTAAAGAGAATAACGAAACAAAAGAAGAGTCCACAAATAGCGTAAAAACTGATATAGATCAAAAAAATAAGAAAGACGTTAACATTAAACCGGTACCTGAAGTCAAAGAAGAAAATAAAGAATTTATTAAAAATATATTTTATATAAAGACAAATCCAGGTTTCATTTTCTCTTTTATCACTACAGCCGGAATTCAAACTTTAGAATTTGATGGTTCATTAAAGCCCACTACATTTGTACGTCGCGTTGCTTATGCTTTAGAAACTGATGAAAAAATTCCTAATACGTTTAAGATAATTTATAAATGTGACTCAAGCAGCTCTTTACTTAATATTGAAAATATACAATCACCAAATTTTACGCCTTCTTATGAATTAATATCAGGAATAAAAGATTTAAAAATAAGATTTACAGTATTTGAATTTAAACAAAAAGAAGATGATGAGAATCAAGGAAATAAAGATCAAAAAAATGTTAAATTAACAGAGTGGCAAGAAGAAGATATATTTAAAAAATATCAAACTTTAATTCCTGCCTATATACTTTTTAAGGGAACATTAGTAGAACCAAACGGGGTAGAACATCCTTTTGAATTTGAATTTAAGGTCCCTACTTATAGTCCTTATAGAAAAAACACCCCAAATGTACAGTTTAAATCTTTGTTAAAAAATTAATATTTTAGATTGGTCAATACTTCTAATAATATATATAATTTGATAATAGTATGCGTAAATCACTAGAAAATAGGTTTAAAATGAAAAAATATTTCATAAGCTCAAAAAAAGCTTCTGGATATATATTAGTCTTAACATTAATAATGGTTTCTTTAAGCGTAGCATTTTTGACATCGATAGTACAGAAATCAATAAGCTATCAAAGACAAGTATATTTTAACTTAAATAAAGAAAAAGCAAGATTACTTGCATTAGGAGCTGTAGAGCTTGCTTTAAGCCAAGTTTCATTTAATTTTAATGAACCGGAAAAAAAATCTGTCAGCACAAATGATCAAAAAAAAGAATTGCCTAAAAACGCAGATAATAAATCTCAAGATAATAAAGAAGAAAGTAAAGAACAAAAATCTTTTGAAAAAGAATGGTTCAAGCAAATTGCTCCAATTATCAATAAATGGCAAACGATTGAGTTACCATCTGAAACAGGTTTAGAAGCACAAATAAAATTATATATATCTTGCGAGCAAGGTAAAATAAATTTAAATTATATCGCAAAGCAGATAGAAATAAAGGAAAAAAGACAACAACAAATTAAACCAAAAGAGGAAGATTCAGCAATCGCTATAAGCGCAGAAGGAAAAGTAGAAAAAATAGAAAGCGATACACAAAATCAAGAAAAATCTCAAGAAAAAAAAGTAGAAGGATTAAAAGAACCCAAAACTTTTATCACATCTATTAATTCTTTAATTGAAAAAAAGCTAAAAATTAATATTATCAACAATATAAAAGAGATCACCAAAGAAATTAAAAGACCTATAGAAGATCCAACAGATTTATTAAAAATAAAACAGTTTAATATATTTAAAAATAACATTTTCGTTAATCTAACAAATGAAACAAAAGAAAAAAAAAGTAAAGAAGAACCTATATATTTAATGGACCTTTTTACTGCAAGTTCAAATTTTGCTAAGATTAATCCATGGCTTTTATCGAAATCTTTGAGTAAAATATTAGAACTGAAAACAGATCAGGTCAATATGCAAGAACTTGTAAGTAAATTTAAGCCTAACACTAATTGGGATCAAGATTGGGATAAAATATTTGCTCCAATATATGGCAAAAGTTTTAATTCATTTGATAAAGAAATAACCAATTTGTTTGCATATAATTTTGATCCTAGCGCTTTTTCTGTTGTAGTTTATATAGCTTTAGGTAATACTAGAGTAAGATTGAATGCTTTACTTAAAAGAGATAATACTAATCAAACTGGTTCAAAAAATATAAAATTTAAGATAGCAAAAATCTATTGGTTTTAATTTTATTTTTATTTAATTTTATTTTTTATTAAGGATTGCTTTGCAAATTAAAAGAGAAACAATTGTAGGAACTTTTGTTTTAATATCACTATCTGCTTTCTTATATATGAGTTATAAAATAGGCTTCTTAAAAGTTAATAAAGGCAGCTATGTATCTTATTATATAGATTTTAAAAATGTATCTGGATTAACTAAAAAAGCTGACGTTCGAATAGCTGGTGTAAAAGTGGGATGGGTTGATTCATTTAAATTAAGCGATAATGGTTCAGATGTTATTACTAAAGTTATGATACTTAAAAATTATAAATTAGGCTATGATGCTCAAGCATATATTAGACAAGATGGTCTACTTAGTATCAAATTCATTGATATAGTGCCTGGAAACTCACTAACTAGGTCATTAGAAGAAGGAGAAGTATTTAATAAGAATTTAACACAACCTCAACTTTCTCTTGAAGATCTATTTATTTCTTTTAATAAAGTTGCTGAAGATATATCGCAAGCGACTAATTCGTTAAAAATGATAATTACTGATAAAGAAAATATAAGTCAAATTAGAGATACTATTAAAAATGTAGCTAATGCAACTAAAGCCTTTAAATCAATATCTGATAAAGTTCAAGAAACAGTTAATCAGAATAAAGAAAAAGTTATTGATATTATCGATAATCTTGATAAAGCAACAACTGATGTTCCAGAAATTATAGATACAGTAAAAGAAGTTTTACCTCAATTATCTCAAGATACTACTACTTTAGTAAGCAAAATTTCGCAAAAAACGGATATGTTCTTAAATAAGTTTGAGCATACATCTAACTCTATACAAAAGGCAGCTAATTTAATAACAGATTTAGGTTACAAGCTTACTCAACATCCAATTCTTACAAAGATCATTACTAATGAAAAAGAACCTATAATTAATAACTTTAACGAAATAATATCAGGCGCAAGAACCTGTGTTGAAGGATTTAGCAATATAACACTAGGAGTTGATAATTATTATCAAGCTTTTTTTTGTCCCGATGGACATAAAAACTTTGAAGCTCTTTTAAATTTTTGGTTTCATCCAAATGATTACTTTTATTTATTAACAGGTACCACTTTTTCTAAAGATGGACTCGCTAAACAAAGGAAAGTAAATCTATATCAGAATCCCCAAAATGGTTGTCTAATTAATTTAGATCCTAATGATAATAGCATTAAAAATTGTTATAAACTTTCAAAAAGAAAGTTAAACACTTTCTTGTTTAATATACAAACTGGAGGGTACTTTTATAATTATTTTGGTTTAAGAATAGGTCTTTTTAGATCAACTCCAGGACTTGCATTAGATTTTTATATACCAATTTTTAAGGATCGTATAAGATTAGTATCAACTTTTGAAGTATTTGATTTAACTGGTAAAAACCATTTTATTAAAGATACTAACAAGCCACAATTAAGATTTATGAATCGGTTATTTATATCTCCAAATTTTTATATTTCTTTTGGAGCTAATGATTTTGCAAGTAAACCTAATACTTCAGGATTCATAGGCTTAGGTATAGATTTTGGCGATACTTTCTTTAGGTCAAAATATTAAAAGTAGCTAAATTAGCTACTTTTTTAATTCTTTGATTCTATTATCTAAATTAGTTATCTGCCAAGACAAATTACTTAAATCTCTTATATTACTCTCTAGCGGCCTAGTAATAACAATTTTAGGAGCTATTTCTGTAATATCTTGAATATCTCTAACAATCCACTCTAAAGTTAAAAATTGATCATTAATACCGTTGACAAAATTGTTTATAACCATATCTTTATTTAAATTTTTATTAAAACTTGTTAAATAGGCGTCTATAATATCTAAATCATAATATTTTTGTAATTCATCTAGCAACCATTCTTTTGTTATCTTTGGAGGATATAATATATCTAAAACTTGAGGTTTTTGCTCATAAAATAATAAATATGGTGTAGGATCTTGATGTAATTTAGTTGCTTCATCAGTAGGATGGGCTATATTCATTATATTATCAATAGATACGGGCGTAACCCTAGGATCATCACAATAGTACCAATGATTATTCTTTTTTATATACGCTGAATAGTGAGCTCCCTCATAATGATGCATTACAATAGCGGCTAAATCATATATTGTTTCTTGATTTTTAGGAGCATCTGTAGATAAGTACTTACTTAAATTTAAATTTTCTACCGGAAAAGCCACACTATTATATATCTTCCTATTATCATTTAATAGATCCCATCTTCTATATTGAATATTCAATATTTTTGGCAATTTAACTATTTTTTTTTGCAATTCTAATTCTTGATTTATTCCCTCTCTTTTAACAGTTATTTCTTCTGGACCAAAATATTTATCTAAACATTCCTCAAGTGTTTTACTTATATTTCCAGTTAACAAATCCTGTATAGGAAGGGATAAAATATCGGTTAATTCAGCGCCTGCAATATAAGTTTTACCAGACTTCGTTTTATAGGTTCTACTAATTATTATATCAAATAAATCACTAATATAAGTTTTAACCTTATCGTTAAATGGAAATCCATATCTAATACTTACGATATCTTTATTTATATCTTGATTTTTCAAATGATCTAATAATATAGATAAAAGTTCTTGAGCATCGCCTGTAGCACTTTGAGGAAAAATAGGCTTTCCATTTGGCTTTTTTAAACTCCAAATTTTAGTACAAAAATTTAATGGAGCAAAACTCTCTCTATGAACTTGCTGCATAACATTATACTGTTTTAAAAATGCTATGTATTCTCGAGCCACAGTTCCCTCATTATAAATATTACTATTTTGCATGAGATAATTAGTCAATTTATCGATATTATAAAGAGACTGAAGCAAAGAATTCATAAAGCAAGTATTTCCTTGATTGTTAAGCCCAATAGGATTTTGAGAAAAGACACTATTATTTATGCTGACCAAAAAAATCAAAATAGATAACAATTTATATAACATTTTTACACCATATTTTAAATTAAACAATAACTTATTATTAATAATTGTAATTTATTTTCAACAAATTAATCAATAATTACGTCTAAACTAACATAATTATTGTATTTAAAATTGAATTTATTTAATAACCTGATAATATATTAATTATAATAGAAAATAACAATCTTGATTAAATTAATGGAGAAATTTATGCATATTAATAAATACAAACTTACTTTACCTAATCTATTCTTAATGTTGAGTTTCGGCTTAAATGCTATGGAACTATCAAAAGTAAAGCCTGCAAATATTACTCAAATCGATGTAACATCTCAAAACCCTCAATCAGGAACATGTGGTTATCATGCTCTTTATAATGGTATAATGATTGCAAAATCTTTAAAGAATTCTTCAGATCTACAATTTTTTAATAAAGAAAATTTTAATAACAGATTTTTCAAAGATTTAAAACGGATCTGGAAAGGACAAGTTGTTGAACAAAGAGTTAACAAAGAGTTAAGGTTTTAATCAAACAGTTTATAGTAGATTATCTCTTTAAGAATCTTATTTTAGATAAAGAAATAGTAATTCAAAGACCTGATTCAGGAACCTTTTATGAACTTAATCTAAGTCATGAATATGTTAAGCTTATTCCTATTGAGCAAATAGAAAATTGTGAGTATTCAGAAGAAGAAAGAAAAGCAATTTGTGATATTATTGTCGAAGTTGCTGATAATATAATCAATAAAAATATTTATCGTTATGCTGGAGATATTTGTCGTTTCTATAAAAATAGCTATGGAATATTTAAAGCATTCACAGAAATAATGCTTGATAAAACAATAAAGGGTATTCCCTTTTATCAAGAGAACAGATTCTATACAAAAATAAGAAGAGTCTTTTATATAAACGGCCATGTTGAAAATGATAATATCATCGTTTGCGAACCCCGCCATAGTTTAGATACCGAAAGATGTCCTTTAGCTAATTATAAAATCGATTGGTCTAACATATCAAAAAAAGGACAAGCTTTAGAATCTTCTAAACCGGGACATTGGGTTTCTAGTAAAGAAATAGAATATCTAATAAATATTCTTTTAGATAAAAAAAGAAGTTCTAGCTCTTTTTTACCAGAAAATACAAAAATATTCTGTCTTGAGGGAGATATTCAAGACTTATTTAATTTAGAAGACAATTTAAAACAAACAGCAATAGAATTTAAAGATAATGCTTATGAAGGCACTACAATTTTTATTCTATATTATCCCCAACATTGGGTAACTTGCGTTGTTGATAAAAAGAAAAACGAACGTCCTAGATTTATATTTGCTGATTCACTTAATATCGATCGTACTAAATCAGATCAAGCTTTTCAGTTAATTGGAGCACTATCTAACTTTAATTTTGTTCAAGATAAATTTATTCCACTAAATTTACTAGTAGAGAATGAGAAAATTTCAGAATTAGAAAGTACTATCGAACTGTTAAATAGTAATTTAAAAGACTTAAGAGGCTTATGGCTATATGGCCCAGCTAAAACAGGAAAATCAAGCTTAGCAAATAGTTTAAGTAAATTAACTAATTGGCCTTTAAAAAATATTAATACTCCAAAACATAATATTAGCAAATCAATTTCAGAATCTGATAGGATCAAAGATAAAAATATAAAAGAAATTGTTCAATTTTATAGTAATTTTATAGGCGAATTACTTAATGAAATAAACCAAGAAAATAGTCCGACTATATTATTTATTCGCCACATAGATAAAATAAAAGACTTATATAAAAAGCAAATTTTCAAACTTTTTGCAAAAATGTTAGAAGATAATAAGAAAAATAATAGATTATTTATTATGTTTAGTTCTAATACTAATCCCGAAGAATTGGCTCAATATTATGACTTTAGTGATTTAGTTGATTATATGAAAATAGATTCTCCCGATTATAATAAGAGATTAAAAATAATAAATTATTATATTCAGAATCTTTTATATAAAAATATACTTATTAAAGTAAATAAAAATAAAAGAACATTCTCTTTAGAAGAAAAATTTATTAGAGAAAGTCATAAAGAGATTTTAGCTACAGCAACAAGAGATTTTTCTTGCCAAGATATAGCTGATATGATGCAAAAAATTGAGACTGCTATTAAAAAAGATTTAAAAAACTACGGCAAAAATTCAATTTTTTATAGGATTTTTCACTGTATAGATAGTAGAAATAGATCAACCTCTACTACAATCAAAATTCTAACACTGGGTGCTATAGGATTTTCAATTTACAATTTCAAACCTTCTATAAATAGAGTTATAGGCAGTCTTCTGGTCCTTACCGGTATAGCATATCATCAAAGTTCTGATTTATGGTCTATAAATGAATATGAGAAATATTTACAAGCTTATTATGAGATTCAAAAGTACCAAGTAGAAAACCGTAAAAAAATAAAAATCGCTAAAAATAAAATGCAACAATTAACAAAAGCAAAAGGAACCAATCAAAAGAAATCTTTAATAGTAGAATCAAAGGATGCATACAGACAGGGTATTATTGATTGGGCAAGAACAAATGCAACAAGTCATATGGATAAATTAGTTAACTTCACTGCAGATTTTGTAATTAATGTTACTAAAGCTTTTTATAATATTATAAAAAATTATAATAATCAAAATCCTGGAGTAGCAATTCCAGTTATACAAACTCAAAATAATGCATACAACATAGTAGCAGCCCAAGAAGATCGAAGTCAATAATAAAATCTTAAGCATAATGAAAAGACTTTCTATTTAAATAGAAAGTCTTTTCATTATTAAACTGAATTTTCTAAAATTTCTTGAATTTTGATTACCTATAATATTACTTAAATTAACTCAAATCTACTTCTTTAAAAATTGAATTTGTGTTATATTATTTAAAATTTTTATAAGTCAATATGGCAGTTGCTGCTCCTACAGTTCCTACTGCAGTTATTTTAGCATAACTTTTAATCTCGGGTGAAAGAGTTGAATGAATCCGTTTTATCGTTCGATAAATATTTTCTCTATTATTATAAGAAAATTCTCTTATATTATTTAAATTCTTATAAGCCAATATAGCCGAGGCTGCTCCTACAGTTCCTACTGCAGCTGTTTTAGCATAATTTTTAAGCTTAGTATTTTTATTATCGTTAAAATTATCTTTTAACTTCTTCAGTTTACCTGATATATTTTTATAATAACTTTCTAAATTAAAAATGACATACGGAACAACTACTGAAGCAGCTCCTAACGTTATATCTAAAGCTAATTCACAAATTGTATCCCTTTGGAATAAACCTTGTTCAACCATTTGTTCGCAAAGTACATTATCTGCACCATATATAGGAGTTAATAACGTTAATAAGGAACCTATTAACATTATCTTTTTTAAACTATTCATTATTTATTCACCTCCATAATTATCAACCTTAATAATTTTTTAATAATATTACCCCATTAAAAAATTATTTTAATAACAATCCAATGTAATAAAAAAAGATAAAATTTTTGATAAAAAATAGCATCTGGCGATGCTTTAAATCTTGAGTATAATAGACATTTAAGTATAATTAATTTTCATTAAAGCTTTTCCTAGTTTTAACTACTTCTTCTTATAGGCTTTCTATTAAATTCGCTTATATCGCATTATATTATTTAAATTTTTATAAACCAATATAGCAGGTATTACTCCTGCAGTTCCTATTGCAGTCATTTTAGCATAATTTTTAAGCTTAGTATTTTTATTACCATGGAACTTATCTTTTAAATTTTTAAATTTATCTGATATATCTTTATGATGAAAATCTGCAATACGAAAAATCAAATGTAAAAAAATTGAAACATCAATTCCTATCATTGCCCATAAAATTAGATCTCCAATTTTATCCTTTTGAAATAAATTTTGTTCAACCATTTGTTCGCAAAGTACATTATCTGCACCATATATTGGAGTTAATAACGTTAATAAAGAACCTATTAACATTATTTTTTTTAAACTGTTCATATTTTATTTACCTCCATAATTATCAAACTTAATAATTATTTATATTTATAAGTCTATATTTACAGAATATATCCTAAATATTTATTTGCAAATGCTTAAACGGTATTAAATTTAGGATATAAAAACAATTAATTAAATAAAAATTTAACAAAAGAGATATTTTGAAATTAGATAAGATTTAATTTTCTCAGATGTTTAAATTGACTTATTTTATGCTCAGCAAGCCAAGATAAGAAAGTATTTTTAATAAACAATAATCTATTAAGTCTTTCAGGAGCTTGGTCATAAATTTTGGTATTATAAATAAAAAATTTACGAACTTTTGTTTTATGTAAAAATTTTATCATTCTGATATAAGTATTTATATTATTAATTTCAGTATCAACATCTTTAATAAATGTACTAAGAGGGGTTACATAATCAGTCATGTTTCCTATTTGAGTATATGTGTTTTGTATATCTTTTAATAAATCTTGAGC
The DNA here is from genome assembly GCF_000513475.1 of Candidatus Babela massiliensis. GTDB lineage: Bacteria > Babelota > Babeliae > Babelales > Babelaceae > Babela > Babela massiliensis. The sequence goes on along the minus strand of NC_023003.1, from coordinate 681,538 downwards.
AAATATAGCTTGAGGTACTCTATAAAGTTCTTCCATAGTACTATTTAAACGCCACTTTGACCAACAATTTTCATTTGCTAATTTATAATTTAAGTAAATTAACTTAGCATTTATTAAAATATAAGAAGAGGTAAGAGCTGTCATAGTTACTTTAAATTTATTGTTCTTAATCCAATCTATTATCAGCCCAAATTCTTTTTTTGCATAATCTGTTATAGCAGCAATATTAATATTATTATTAACATTGTGATTTAGATTATTATTTTGCAAATTTAATGCATTAGTTAACTTGTTACCTTCTTGCATATTAACATTAAATATATTAATAGGACCCTTTTGGATTTCTTTTAATATACGATCAAGCAAATCTCTAATCTGCTCTAAAGTTGTCTTATCATTTATAGTCATATTCTCCTTAATATGAGCAATCGAAGGACCAGTCTCAGTAATACTTACAGGAGAAGGATCCACTTTAGGATCTTCCTGCTTAGTACCAAAAATAACTTCCCACCAACTCTTGGTCTTGTCATAATCTTTAGGCTCATTAGAACCATAACAATAAGAATATTGACTATGCGGATTCTTAGGTTTAGGAAAATTACCAGAGATTACTACGCTATTTTTAAATAAAATTATTATAATTAAAATTAGTATATTTTTTTTCATATTTTATGTTAATTATGTAGTTTTTACGCTTAATTATAATTTACTAAAAAATAAAATTAAAAAGCAATTATAAATACAAAAAATTTTGTCAATTTGATTATTTTGTATTAATTTATAAAAAAATAGTACATATTTAGATTATTTAACTATATTGATATTTATAAAGTGTATGTTAATATTTGATATATTTTATCACGAAATAAAATACTATTAAATTAATAGAAAAAAAATTTAATCAACTGAATAATCAATTAAATGATATTTTAATAAATTAGATAACAGAGGTAATATAAAAATGAAAGCACTTTTAATAAAGAATTATATATTTTTTTTAATCTTACTTTTAAGCTTAATATTTGCTATATTTTGCATAAAAAAATTAGCTAATTTTTATCAAAATAAAAATCATATAAGCAATCGAAAATCAGAATATCCAGTTTTAGATGTAATTATTAATCGATGGTCATCCCGAGCAATGTCAGGTCAAGAAATAAGTGATCAAGAACTAATGTCTTTATTTGAAGCTGCTAAATGGGCTCCCTCTCCATTTAATAATCAGCCTTGGCGCTTTATTTATGTAAAAAGAGATTCTTTAAAGTGGCAAGATGCTCTTTCACTACTTTATCCAGGCAATAGGCTATGGTCAAAAGATGCAGCAGTTTTAGTCTTAGCTTTATCTTATAAATATTCAGGACCTGATAAAAAATTATCACGAACACATTCATTTGATACAGGTGGAGCATGCCAAAATTTAGCAATACAAGGCTGCTATATGGGCCTAGTTGTCCATCCTGTAGAAGGATTTGATTATGAAAAAACAAGAGAATTTTTTAAGATCGATCCAAATTATGACATTGAAGTAATGTACGTAATAGGAAAGCCAGGTAATCCAGAAAGCTTACCACAGAATTTAAGAAAGCTTGAACAAAAATCCAGTAGAAAAACTATTGCTCAATTTGTATTCAAAGATGAATTTAATGATAAAATTTAAAAACATCTAGATTCAATAATATAAATCTAATTTTGACACCATTTGAATATAATTTTTTAAAAGCTATAATAAATTCTATATAAGTTTAATTAACTTAAATTTTGGAGTTATTTATGGAATTTAAAAAAATTATATTTTTATTATCTTTAATTACCTTTTATTCAATAATGGCTGTTCCTAATAAAGATGAAATTTTGAATCTAATTGAAAAAAGAGAACATGAAAAGATAGTAAAATTAGTAAAAGAATATAATTTGCTGAAGAATAATAAAGATAATTATTTAAAAAAAGTTCAAGATAATTTACAAAAGTCTCAAGAAAAAAACTATCAAGTAAATAATTATGAAATAAACAAATCACGATTTATCAACAGCATGAATTCTTTAATATATCTATCAATCTCTGCGGCCTCCGGGTATGCAGCTAAAGGCGCTTGGAATGAAGGTAAAAGGGCACCAGCGATGATACTTTCAGGGGTTAGCGCTTTTCTAGGTTGTAAAGGTCTAAATCAACTTAATAAGATTATAAAAGCAAAACAGGATTTGACCGATTATTATAAAGATCTTGCTATTCGTGAAGAATTAAATAAATTGCTTTAATCATTGAATCAAAATAAAAAAAAGCGTTGTTTTAAAACAACGCTTTTTTTTATTTAAAAATTAGCCTATTCTTTAACATATCTTTTCCAACAATATACTATTTTCAAGACTTCTTTAATTTGGTATTGATTTCTTTTCTACACATAGTAATCTTATTAGGAACTCAAAAATAATCAACCCATAACCTGAAGGATTGATCGATGTTGGATATAATTTCTCAAGAAAGCAATAAGTTCCAGCATTTGCTAGATGAAGTACATAAAACAATTATAGGACAAGAACAAGTATTAACTTTTATGATACTTGGCACTCTATGCAATGGACATATTCTGCTTGAAGGAGTCCCAGGCGTTGCAAAAACAACTATGATTAAAGCACTTACAAAAGCAATGGGTCTAACCTTTAAGAGAATACAATTTACACCAGATTTGTTGCCATCAGATTTAATAGGCACATTAATCTATAATCCTAAAAATCAAGAATTTGAAACAAAAAAAGGGCCTATCTTTGCTAATTTAATTTTAGCAGATGAAATAAATAGAGCTCCAGCCAAAGTACAAGCCGCACTTTTAGAGGCTATGCAAGAACAGCAGGTAACTATTGGCTCTACCACCTATGAACTTGACAAGCCATTTATAGTTTTTGCTACTCAAAATCCTTTGGAACAAGAAGGTACTTATAGATTACCTGAAGCCCAATTAGATAGATTTATGTTTAAATTAAACGTAGATTATCCAACAATGGCTGAAGAAAAGACTTTATTAACCAGAGATCAAAATATAGAGACATTAAACAAAATAATTGAGCAAAAAGACATTTTGGATCTGCAAGAATTAATTGGAAGAATTTATATAGATCAAAAGATAATAAACTATATTACCGAAATAATATTTGCAACAAGAAAACCAGAATTTTTTAAATTACAAGATATAAAAAAATATATAACATACGGAGTTTCCCCAAGAGCAACTTTAGCTCTTGCAATAGCATCTAAAGCATATGCTTTCTTTAAAAAAAGACACTTTGTAACTCCTGATGATGTAAAAACAATAGCTTTACCGGTTTTAAGACACAGATTAATTTTGACCTATGAGGCAGAAGCAGAAAATATTAATTCTGACCAAATTATAAGAAAAATATTGGCAACCATACCCGTACCTTAAATAAAAAAGCAATAATTGTTCTTGACAAAATTTGATTAAGAGGAGATATTGTCTGAGGCATTTATTGTTAAAAGGAAAAGTGAATGAAAAGCCCGTTGTGGATCGTAAATAGCATCTTAGTTATACTATTAATTGCAATTATAACTTTCATAGGTTTTTCTTTAAAAAAAATAGTAGAACCGATTAATGTAACTCAAATTACACCTACAAAAATTAAAGAATTAACTAAGGAAGAAAAACCAAAGCCCAAAGATATAAAATACATATATCAGGGCAATGACCTCTTTGGTACATATAAAGCAATAACAGATAATCCACAACCTGTAAAAGTACCTGAAGTTCCTAATCCACCTACGCCAAAACCACTAGCAACGCCTGAGGAACCACAAGTGCAATTTTTAGAGCCATTACCAATTAAAATCTCGGGAATAATTTCTGGATCAAGTGAATCAAAATCGCAAGTAACCGTTGTGAATAATAAAACTAAAGAAACAAAATCGTATAAAGTAGGCGATAAATTATTTGATGCTTATATCATAAGAATTTTCCCTAGAAAAATTCTTGCTCTAAGATCAAATGGACAACAAGATAGCATATACATGTATCAAGAAGATGCTGAACAAGAAATTAAAGAATTACAAGATTCATCATGGACAGATGTAGTCCATCAAATCTCTCCTGAAACATTTGAAATAAATAAAGATAATTTCATAAAACGCGTATCCAGCCTTGCTCAACTTATTGATATGCTAGATACAACCACTGCTTTTGAAAAAGGTAATAGTATAGGCTGCAGAATTGGCAACATGGATAAAAAATCGATAGGTTATTCTTTAGGATTATTACCCGGAGATGTAATAACTTTAATTTCTGATATAGAGCCTACTACAACCGAAAATCGAATTAAGATATATAATATCATTAGTCAAGCAAAGCAAGACGATATAATTAAGATTGAAATACAGCGAAATAAAGCTAAAATAACTTTAGAGTATCATATAAAAACTAACACAGAAATTAATAAAGAAAATAAAGAACAGACAAAGATTGCTCTAAATAATAAAGAAACAAGATTAATAGATACTATTAAAACTGCTAAAAGAAAAAACAACCTGAGTTCTTCTATTAAAGAAATAAAAAAAAGAGACAAATATGCAATGACCAAATATGGCGGCAGAGAATCGATTTTAAAAAATTTGTCCCATTAAAAAATTAGGCTAAATAAAATCGCATGAAAATAAAAAATAGATCAATATTTACTTACTTTATATTACTAAATGTATATTGCATTTCAACAATAGCTCAGTCAGAGCAAATGACTGAGTCTCATACTTCTTTAAATAGTACTCAAAATGCAACAAATATAGAAGACAATAAAAAGATAAATATACCTAGAAAAAAAATTATAAGAAAAACAAATACAAAACCTTCAACTCAAACAAAAACTGCAAAAACTGATAATAAAACTCAGCCTAAAGAAACTAATATTAATAAAGCTACAGTAAACACCACAAACAAGGTTGATACTTCAAATAATATTACAAGTATAATACCGAGCGCATCCACAGAGAATTCAGCAGTAAATGCAACCTCAATTACAACTGTAAGCCCAATCCCAAAAATCGAAACTCCAGTAATAGATAATAAAAATTTATCAACTGCAGTTATAAAAGATACTACAGATCTAACAAGTAAAGCTCCTCAAGTATCAATTGCTGATAAACCTTCATCAAATACAACAACCATACCATCAACTCAATCAACAGTTACATCAAATGTACCAACCGATACAGCAAAGAGTGATAATAAAACGGTTTTAAAGGAAGTTAATACCAAAGAACAACCTACTTCAAATACAACATTGACTAAAAAGTTAGATAATAGACCAAAGCAAATAAATAAAAATTCAAAACTAAAAAAAAATAGTATTGTAAGTAAAAACACAAAAACGATGGCAGATATACCATTAAATGAATCTTCTAAAAATCAAAGGCCATCAAATAGAAGAGTAAAGAAAAAAATAGCAACTGATCTTATTTTAACTAAAGATAAAAATAAATCAGAAATACCCAAAAAATTATCTATGGCAGATATACCATTAAATGAATCAGAATATAAAAAACAAGAGCAGGAAATATCTGAAACCATTACCCCTGATCTTTCTCATCCTCCTGAATTGAATAGCCGCCTTATAGAGCAAAAAGATAGAAGACTACAAAAGAATATATATCTTGCTAAATATATGGAACCATGGCGTGATGTTAAATCTGACGAACCAATTCAAATAAATTTTGAAAATCAAGAAATAACAGAATTATTAAAATTTTTGGAAAATAATTTAGATATAACATTTATATTAGATGATAATGTTGGTCCTAAAAGAGCAGAAGGTCTCAAACCAATTACTGGAAATAAAATTACTTTTAGATCAAATACCCCATTAAATTTAAAACAAGTATGGGATTTAGGTCTGACATTTCTTGAAATGTCAGGATATTCTGTTATTCCTACTACAACTGAAAGAACCTATCGCGTTACAGCTTCTCAAGGAAAAGGGTCTGCCAATAGCGAACCTTTACCAACATTTATATCAACTGATGATAGCTTACTGCCAGACAGTGATTTAAAAATAAGATACATTTATTTTGTAGAAAATGCTGATCTTGATGTTATAACTAAAATAATAGATAGTTTAAGAAGTAATTCTTCTGCAGGAGTAATAAAATTTCCAGAATTAAGAGCCTTAATTTTAACTGATAAAGCATCTAATATAAGATCATTACTTAATATATTACAGGAAGTTGATAAAGTAGATACACCAGAAACATTAGCAATTATTAGATTAAGACATGCAGATGCATCAGATGTAGTTAAATTATATACAGAACTTGTAGGAGCAGAAGAACAAAGAACTCCTTTTGGATTTAATCAAAGAAAGAATCCAAGCACTCATTACTTTACCAAATCAACTAGAGTCTTTGATGATCCAAGAACTAACTCTCTAATAATATTAGGAACTAAAGAAAATATTAAAAAATTTGAAGACTTTGTTACTAGTTATATAGACAGAAAATCACAATTACCTTATGCTCCAATGCATATCTATTCTTTAAAATATTTAGATTCTACTACTATTGCAGATATTCTTAATAAATCAATACAAGAGTTTAATTCTGATCCAAGTAGAGCAAAAGCAGCTCAAGTAGGTGGCGTTAGAGATGGAAGTAAATTTTTTAAACCCAGCGTAAAAATTACAGCAGAACCTTCAGGTAATAGATTAATAATTAACGCTGATTATGAAGATTATCTAAAATTAAAAGAATTACTTGATGAATTAGATATAGAACAACCTCAAGTTGCCTTAAAAGTATTAATCTTAAATGTAGATTTAACTAATGCAAAAGAATTCGGTTCACAAATTAGAAACGATATAGCTTGCTGTGATAAAACTGGGGGAACAACTTCAATATTAGGTCCAAATATTAACTATCAATTTGCTGGTCTAAATGGAGTAATAACTAGAAATACTGATAATGGTACTGCAGTTTCTGGAGCAGAAAGATTACTAGGAAATTTAATAGAATTAGCTAATTTTTCAAGTACAAGTTCTAGCGGTCTTTTTGGAACTGGAAGCACATTAGTAACGCTAGGACAAGACCTTTATGGTTTCTGGGGACTTTTAAGAATCCTTGAATCGATTGCAAGAGTAACGGTAGTTGCTAATCCATTTTTAGTAACTACAAATAAGTACGCAGCTGAAGTAACCGTGGGAGAAACACGCCGTGTGTTATCAGCAGTAGTACAAGGAGGGAGTGCATCTCAGCCAGCTTTTGGAAACTTGGATGCAAATCTATCAGTTAAAATAGAACCCCAAATAAGCTATGATGATATGATAACTCTAAATATCTATGTTGAACTATCGCAGTTTACGACTAGTGGTGAATTACCAACACGTTCTACAAGGCAAATAAGTAGTAGTGCTATAGCAGCCAATAAAGAAGTAATAGCTTTAGGTGGCCTTGTTCGCGATACAGTTCAAGATCAAGAATATAAAGTTCCTATTTTAGGAGATATACCACTTTTTGGTTGGTTATTTAAAGCAAAAACTCAAACTATAACACAAAACAGCTTATTAATATTAATTTGTCCGGAAATCATAAGACCTACCGATTATCAAATTGCTCAAGAATATACTGAATACCAATTAAATGATACTAAAGAAACTCTTTATAGTATGGAACATTATGCTGAAAGAAGAGATCCTATTCATAGATGGTTCTTTAAGGATCATTTAAATAGAGAAATTTCTGAGATTGATAAATTCACAAGCAGAAAATCAAGATACGTTTCAGATACTGAAAAAGAGATAGAACGTGAACAATCAGTTAAAGAACCAAAAGTTAAGCAGTTACTTGCAATGAATAACGAAAATTCTACTAATTCAAAAAACAAGAGTCTAATTGATATAATTAAAGAAGATTCTCAGGAATTAAAAGATAATAAAGCAAATGGAGTACTGACGTGATATCAGACGTAATAATACCAGAAAAAATTGGTTCTTATTACCTATTTTCGAAAAAAATTGTTGCCATTGATATAGGACGAAGTGAAATTAGAGCAAGTATAGTTCTTGCACAAGGACATAAACGCACTATTTTAAGCCTAATAGAAGAAAAAATAGAAAATAATTCTAATCTTGATTATCAAGAACGCGTAGTTAATGCATTAAGGGAACTAAAAATAAGATTAGGTCAGTATGATTATCTCTTTGCTTCTTTTTCAAGTGCTTCAGTAGTATTTAAAGAACTTACTTTACCATTTGTAGGAGAGAAAAAAATAAAAATGGTTGTGCCCTTTGAAGTTGAATCTCTTTTACCTTTTACACTTGATCAAGCAATAGTAGATAATATCATAATAAATGAAAATAAAAAGGAATCACAAACAGAAGTACTAGTTGCTGCAGTAAAAAAAGAGTACATAGACCAATATATTAATCTATTTAATCAAGCTAATTTAAAATTGGATAAAATAACTATAGATATACTTGATCTATATGGACTTTATATTTCTATACCTAATTATCAATCAAAAACAAAAAACGTAGCCTTAATAGATTTAGGACTTAATAATACACGCTTGGCTTTACTAATAGATAATCAACTTAAGTATATCAGAATTATTCCTCATGGAATTAAATCTGCAGCTCAAAAAATTCAAAACAATTTAGAAAACGATCTAAAAATAGATTTAAACGAAATAGTAAATAATCTAGTACGTTTTGGGATTAATTTAAGCGAAAGTGAATCATATCAACAAATTACTAAAAATTCTTTAATTGATTTATTTTCCGAATTACAATTTACTATAAACACTTATGCAACTCGATTAAAAGCAAATCAAGAAATAAAATTAATAATAATAACCGGTATGGGCGCAGAAATACCAGGAATTAAAGAGTTAATACAAAATACAATAAACATAGAAACTGACGTTTTAGAGACAAAAAAGATAATCCATAATGGCAAAATAACAAGTAAAGTTAGTTCAATTCCTAATAGCTTTTTAATAAGTATTGCTACAGCGCTTGCTCCGTATATAACATCTAATTTTAATTTATACAAGTCGCAAGAAGAATCAAAAGAAAATAGACTTATAATAACACAACTAGCTTCTATATTAGGCTTATTATTATTAATAATAAGTAGTTTTTCTCTTTATTCTTACTTAAGAGTCAGAAAATTAAAAAGATCAGTATACGATGCTCAAAGTTCTGCAATACAAGAACTTAAAAAAAATTTCCAATTAAGAGATGTAAGAGACCTAAAAGACGCTAATAAAAAAGCCAATGCTGAATTACTTAAGCAAGAAAATGCCTGGCAACAATTATCGGTTAAAAATAGATATTCTATGCTTAAATATTTATCAGAACTTAGTAAGTGCATCAATCCTCAAGAAATCCAATTAGATTTATCAAGCATAGATATAAAGAATAATAAAATAATATTGTATGGATCGGTACCTGGCTATCCTCAACTATCTAAATTACAAAATCAGCTTAAATGTCCTCTATTTAAAAATCCACCAAGATTACAAGATTATAACTTTAAGGCTGAACCAATAATACTTAATGTAACTGATATTCAAGAAAGTTAGAAAATTATGGCTATACTAAAAAGAGTAGAAGACTTCATAAAGAATCTTGATGAAAAAGAATTTTTACAATATGCACTTATATTTTTTACCGGTTTTGGTTTATTGCTCAGCTTAATTTTTTACTTTCACTATAAAGTAGTAAATAAATATAAAACTCAATTGACTGAAATCAATAAAGAAAGAAATAAAACTAAAGAAATACTAACTAACTATAGATTAGTTTTACAACAAAGAGAAAAGGTTGAAGACGTTTTAGCAAAAGATAAGAATTTTTTTATCGCTCAAACTTATAACAATATTTTAAAAAAGCTTAATCTAAGCAATAAACAACTTCAAGCACCAACTAGATCAGATGGTGATACAATTAGCGGTAAAATAGAAAAAAGATTAACATCTAATCTTGATGGCCTTACAATGGAAACATTAACAAATTTATTAACAGAAATAGCAGAGAATGAACGCCTATATCCAAAAGAGCTTTCAATTAAAAAAGTTCCTGGATCTAATACTATAGATGTAGAGTTAACTATCGCTACTCTTGAGTCAGTTGAAGAAAGCGAATAAAAGTTTAAAATATTGAATAAATTTGGAACGTAAAATTATGACTATAAAAATCAATAACTTAATAAATTTACTAATAATTTTTAACTTAATTTTATATCATTCAGTAAATTTTTCTGCTACACAATATTCTGGTCAAAATAATGATCATTTAGAAAATAGCACAGAGACTATAGATTTTAATTTTAAAAACAAAAAATTAATTGATATAGTTGATATGCTTACTAAAATAAGAAATGTAAATTACATTATTCCTCAAAATGCTCAAGCTCAAGCAGATTTTAAACAGCAAGTCATTAGCTATGAACCGGAGGATAAAAAAAGTATTAATATCAAACAAGCATGGGATATAACAACACTATTTTTAGAACTCTCAGGCTTTAGCTGGTTTGAAAAAGAAAAAGATTTATATGAAATTGTTCCTACAGGTTCTGCAGCAACTATAGGTGTAACTCGTGAACCTTTACCATTATATATAAACACTAAACCTGATGATCTACCTAACAATGAATCAAGAATAAAGTATGTTTATTATTTAACTAATTTAAAGATATCTGAAAATAGAGACGATCCTTTAAATCAGATATTTAGAGACATGAGCTCTACAGGCGCTGCTGATCCTATTATATTAACAAAATTAAATGGGTTTATATTAGTAGATAAAGCAAATGTTATAGCTTCTATCATAAATATAGTTTCAAGACTTGACGCAACAGGTTTTAGAGAAACCATTGAAATAGTACCTCTTTATAACGTTTCTGCTCAAGATGTAGCAAAAGTCTTTGATACTTTAAAAAAAGCAGCGGGAGAGGAAAAAGCATCACCATTCATCAGAAGTGATACAAAAGCTTCTATATCTTATTTTGCTTCTGATACACAAATAGTTGCTGATACAAGAAATAATGCAATTATCTTAATGGGTAGAGAAACTGCAGTTAGTAGAATGCGCGACTTTATTCATAATCATGTAGATACAATAGAAGAATCAGGAAAATCTATACTGCATTACTATAATTTACAATATTTAAGCGCTTCTGAATTTTTACCAATATTACAAGATATTGTAAAAACAGAACTTCAAGGTTCTCAAGGCACTCAAGGTCCATCTTCAGGCCCTGAAAGAAGATTTAAAGGAGTGGTAATAGATGCTGAAAAAAATATAGATATTCCTCCAATTCAAGGTCCAATGGATAATGAAACGGTTAGAACCCCTGAAGGAGTAAAATTTGATGCTAAAGGCATAACCGGTCGTATTAGGACTGGAGGTAATCGATTAATTATAGCAGCAATGCCGGATGACTGGACAGAGATAAAAAAATTAATACAACAAGTAGATCAACCACAACCTCAGGTAATTTTAGAAGTTTTGGTTGCTGATATTACTCATACCAAAACTAAACAAATATCTGGAACAGTTAGAGATCTTAGATTAGAGCAATTACCAAATGGAGTAGGGTTTCTATCATCAAATATTACGCCTGTTAATAATGTAGTTGGAGCAACACCTACAACCCTTGCTCAAGATCTATTAAGGGTTATAAGTAATTCAGGCACTGATACAGGGGTATCTTCAGTATCTGATTTACTGAGCCCTGGATCATTAATAATCTCATTTCGAGATCCTGTTACCCCAAGCGATGGGTTAAATTCTGCTCAAAATAGAACAGGAGGAGGAATATGGGGCTTGCTTGCTATACTTGATCAATATTTAGATTTAAAGATAATAACACATCCATTTTTAGTAAGTTTAAATAATACTAAAGCAACTATCAGGCAATCTATTGTCAAAAGACAAAGAGGAGATGCTGTACCTTCTCAATCTGGAGTAATAAGTGTTAATATTGATGATATTCCTGCATCTATACAAGTTCAAATGATACCAAGAATAAGCTCAGCAACTAGATTAAATTTGCAAATAGCTGTGGATATCGATGATTTTTTAAGTGCTACTAGTATTGATAGAGAAACTAGGCGTGTTGAGACTGATTCTAATTTAAATTCTGGCGATGTTTTAGTAATAGGAGGCCTTACCCGTATAGATACTCAAGATTCTTTAACGCAAACTCCAATTTTAGGACAAATACCTTTTATTGGAAGATTTTTCCAAGGTATAACAAAAATAGTTACAACAACAAATCTAGCTATTTTTATATCACCAACTATCGTAAACCCAAGATTTAGGTCTGGTCTTGATAGATATACGGAAGATAAGATGAGAAATGCAGCATCGGTTCTAGATGATACAATAGTTTATGGAGATAATCGAGATCCTATTACTTACTTTTTCTTACCAAATAGAACAGCTAATACTAACATTATTGAAGAATATTTAGAACAAACTAAAAATATGTCTGAATATCAAAAAGAAGAAATAGAAGCTAAAATAAATCGTGAGGAAAATAAATTAAAAAGAAAAGCTTCTACAAAAAGAAATACAAGAGATAGAGTATTAAATAAAACTCAAGCGCCAATAAAAGAGGACGCTACTGATGTTATTGCTTAAAAATTAAAGTTCCTATATGTTAAAATTATTAAGTCTATTACTTTTAAGTATATTATATTTTAACTTTAATATAATAAGTCAAAATAATAACCAAGAAGATGATCTAATAACTTTTTATTTTCAAGATAAAAAGTTATTAGATCTAGTATATGAGCTTGCTAAAGCAAAAAATATTAATATAATTCCCCCTCAACTTGCTAATCAAATACAAGAATTAAATTCTCAAACAGTAACTTATAAACCTAAAATACAAGAATTAAATTTAGATCAAGCCTGGAAATTTTTATTAATGTTTCTAGAAATGTCTGGATATAGCTTGATACAAAAAGATGAAAATAATTATGCTATAGTATTGAATAGTACATCAAGGGAGGCACTTGATTTATATGTAGATACCAATTTAGACAGCTTACCTAATGAGCCAAAACGTATAAGGTATATTGCTTATTTAAAGAACATAAATATATCTCAAATTAATAAAGATAACAATAATGCTTTAGCTCAAATCTTTAAAGATATGTTAACCACGGGATCTCCAGAGCCAATTTATCTTCCAAGTACTAATGGGTTTATTCTAACAGATAGATCTGATATTATTTCATCCATTATGAATATAATTTCAAAATTAGATGAAACAGGATTCAGAGAAGCTATTGAATACCTTCCTATTAATTATGTATCTTCGCAAGAAGTATCTCAAGTACTAAATACATTAAGAAAGGCAGTAAAGACAAATGATACTTCTTTTAGCATAAGAGCAGATGAACAAGGCAATCAGATTAATTATTTTGGAGCAGATTTAGAAATAATTTCTGATACAAGACAAAATGCTTTAATTATTATGGGACGAGAACAAGCAGTTAATGTAATAAGTAAATTTATTAAAGATTATGTAGACCTACCAGGAAATTCAGGAAAATCTATATTGCATTATTATGAATTACAGTATCTAGATGCTAAAGAATTTGCTCCAATACTTCAAGAGATAGTAACTACACAAAATCAAAATAAGCAATCGGAACAAACATATCAAATGGGCCCTTTAAGATTTTTCAACGGTGTGATAGTTAAAGCAGAAGCAAATGTAAAAGGTACAACTATAGCCACTCCTATAAGCGCTTCTGATCCTTCTGCTAATAAAATATCTAATTTTGAGCCTAAAGGCATACAAGCACAAATATTAACTGGAGGAAATCGACTCATAATTCTAGCATTAGATGATGATTGGCAACAAATTCAACAATTGATTAAAGAACTTGATATCCCTCAACCTCAAGCATTATTAGATATATTAGTTTTAGATATAACTGTTAATAATATTAGGCAACTACAAAGCACAGTTAGAACTAGAACTGATGCTAGTTTAATGCCCTCTGAAGGAACGCAATTTCTTTCATCAAACATCTCTCCTCCTGGAAACGTCTTAGGAACCGATCCGCAACAAATTGCTCAAGATTTGCTTGCATTTGTAGGACCTAATAGTATTCCAGCTTTAGCGCCTCCAGGAGCACTTTTAATAACCTATAATGATAGAAAGACTCCTGGCATTGCAGGTATTGTTCAAGCATTGAGTCAGTATACTCAAGCTCAAATTAAAACTCATCCTTTTTTAGTTGTTCTTAATAATAAAAAAGGAAATATTTCACAAGAAATAAGACAAAGAAATAGGGGAGACTCAGTTGCAGGTCCTAACGGATCATTTATCATCCCTATAGAAAATATATCGGCAAGAATAAAGCTTTCTTGCATACCTCATATCATTGATGAAAATAAATTAAAGTTAGATATAGGAGTTAATATAGAAGATTTTATAGCAGCTACTCTAAATAAAACTACTAGAGGAATGTTTACTACTGTTAATTTGTCTGATAATCAAATATTAGCAATAGGAGGACTGAATCAAAAAATTAGAACCAACGTTTTTACAAGAACTCCGCTTATTGGCGATATTCCAATAATTGGTAATTTATTCAGAGGAGAACGTTTGCAAGTATTAAGTACTAGTATTATAATATTAGTAAAACCTAAGATAATAATGCCTAAAAAAAATCAACAACAAATCAGTCTATCAAGTAATTACACAAAAGATAAACTTGATAATATTTTAGCAGCTATAAATAACAATATATTTTATAATTTTACCGACCCTGTAGTTAAATTATTTTTATCAAATGAGCAAAATATGATTGATAATTTTGATTTACTTGATGAATATTTAGAACAAACTAATAATTTAAACTCAGAATCAGAAAAAAGTAACTTAATATTAAATCCTAAAAATAACAAAAAAATTAACTTTAATAATGTAAAAGAAGTTTTAAATAAAGAAGAAAAAAGTTTTTTTAAAAATGCTAAAATTCAAAATTAAATAATAATCTATCTTCTATACATAATAAGCGATTATATTTAGCTAATCTTTCACTTCTTGAACAACCTCCTGCTTTTATTTGCTCGCAACTAGAACCTACTGATAGATCAGCTATAAAAGAATCTTCTGTCTCTGATGCCCTATGAGAAATTATAGTATTATAACCATGGTCTTTAGATAGCTTAATTGCCTGTAAGGTCTCTGTTATTGTTCCTATTTGATTAGGCTTTATTAAAACTGATGTAGCACATTTTTGTTCAATACCATAAGCTATTCTAAATATATTAGTAGCAAACAAATCATCTCCCACAATTTGAATCTGATTTTCAAGAAGTCTAGTCATTTTAGCCCAGCCTATCCAATCTTGCTCATCAAGACCATCCTCAATTGAATAAATAGGATATTTTTTAATCAAGTCCTGATAGTAATCGATCATACCATCAGCATTTAAAAAATCATTATTAAATAAATAAAGTCCAGTATTTTTATCAAAATAATTAGATGCTGCTACATCTATTCCAAAAACACAAGAAAGCCCGTATTTTTTGCTTGTTATATCTGAAATTTCTAATAAAATATCAAAAGCTTGAATGTTATTCTCAAAACCTACAGCAAATCCGCCTTCATCAGAAACCTCTACAGGCATATTTAATTTCTTCAAAAGCAATTTAAGCTCTTGGAAAAAAACTATTCCTGCTTCTAATGCACCTCTAAAATTAGGAACTCCAACAGGAATTATCATAAATTCTTGTATAGTTAAACCATTATCTGCATGTTTAGCACCATTAATTAAATTAAAAAAGGGATATGGTAGCCTTACACTATCGGAATCCAAAATAAGCGCTATGAACTCATATAATTCCATTTTTTCTATCAAAGCCTCTGCTCTATATAAAGCCATACTTACTGCAAGTAAAGTATTCGCTCCTAAAGTAGTTTTGTTAACAGTTCCGTCTAGCTCTATCATTTTAAGGTCCATATCAACAGCATTGACCTCTTTTCCTACAAAATAAGGAGCAATAATACGTTCTATATTATCTACAGCTTTAGTTACACCTCTGCCAAACAGTCTACTGCCTCCATCTCTTAATTCATAAGCTTCTGCCGAACCAATAGATTTACCAGAAGGGACTGAGGCTGTTACTGTTAATCCATTTTCTAAAAATACTTGGCACTGTACCGTTGGAAAACCACTTGAATCAAAAATTTCTCTTCCTAATATGTGCATAATTTTCATATAGACCTTCTGACTTTTTAATTAACTAACTTGTTAATAAGATAAATAAGCTTCTCAACCATTATAAAGGGTTTAACAAAATAATTTTTAATATAATAAATTATATCCAAATATAGCACTTGATAATCAACTTTGTATTTAACTGATATTTAAGTTGTTTATATTATTGAAATAAAAATATAGCTTAATATAGACTCAATTAAGAATTCATAGATAAGGGAGAAAAATTATGATGCTTGATAATTCTACTTACAATAAAGTTAAATTAATTTATAAATTAAGTCGCATGATATGGTTTATAGATAAACATGGCTTGTTAGACGCTAATAACTCAGGCGATAAAGAATGCCTCGATAATTTAGTTGCTTTAAAAAAAGATTTAGAAAAACATCTTGAGAAATTACAAAAATCAGTTTGTATAATATCTCAATAATTTAATTAATATCCTCTCATATTTTAAAATGAGAGGATCACTATATTAATAAAAATACCCCATTATTTATATAAATCTTAATAAGTTAACCTATATATCATATTTACCGTATTGTATTTGTATAGCAAATTTTTATTTGACAGATTGATAAAAAAATATAAAAATTCTAATTTTTATTAAAAGCATGTGCTAATCCAAATTTTAGACTCAAAGATCATTATACACATCAATATAAAAAACTCTCCATTACACTACGCTATTCATAAAATATTCTAAAGTGCTTACTAAATGCCAGAGCAGATCCTAATATTTTAGGATTTAACAAACAAACACCCTTATTAGATGCTATAAGTCGTGACAACACCCAATCAATAAATATTTTACTTAAATATGGAGCCGACATTAACATCAGTAATCAATACGGTATTAATCCATTATCCTTAGCCAATAGTCCTGCCAACAAAAAATTTTAGATATTTTTAGATCATTTTTTAAAGATAAAAATAATATTATAAAAATATATTTTTGCTTAAATTGACAATAATAAAACATTATGTCATGCTAATAGAAATAAAAATAAGGTGTTTTAGAATAATTCAGGAATACGTAAAGATGCATAGATTAAATTTAATAGAAAAATTAAAAAACTATATTCCTTCAGATAAAGAAGAAATTATCTTTAAAAAAAATATTTTAGATTTTATAAATGATAATCCACTATGTTTCGAAAGATCTTTAGAAATTGGTCATATAACTGCTTCTTCCTGGCTTTTAAATAAAGATCATTCTAAAGCATTACTTTTACATCATGCCAAGCTTAATAGATGGTTTCAATTAGGAGGTCATTGTGATGGCAATCCTGATGTTTTATCGGTTTCTATTAAAGAAGCTCAAGAAGAGTCAGGCATCTTAGCTATAGAAGCTATTTCTAGTAATATTTTTGACATAGACATACATCTTATACCCGAAAATACTAAAGAAAAAGCTCATTATCACTATGATATAAGATTTTTATTACATGTTACTAGCAACGAAGAAATTATAAAGAATAATGAATCTAAAGAACTGAAATGGATAAGTAAAGAACTAGAACAACTGCCTGAAAAAAATCCTTCGGTTATTAGAATGTTTAAAAAATGGCAAAATTTAAACATATAACTAATAAATTTTTATGATCGAAAATGTTTATTTAACAAAATATAGCAATTTTGACAATATTAAGACTAAAAGAGATTTAATTATCAATTTACAAGCAAAAAAGTTAATTGATAAGATTATAAAAATTTGCGACAAACAGTAATATTGCAACAAATACAAAGAGGATATTTAAATATCCTCTTATAGTATAACTAAGAAATTCTAAATTCTTTAGGAATCTTCATTAAAGCAGATTTGGACTTCTTAATATCTCCTTTAACATTGTATAAGTCATGTAATATCATATTAATATATACATTTCCTTCTTTTTCAGAAAATACATAACAGTTAATTGATTGATCTATATCGTTTTTAAATTGAAAAAAAATATTGCCTAAAATTTCGTAAGCAATAGGTTTATAAAATGATTTTAACAAAATTTGTGCATATCTTTCTAATTTCTTCAATAAAATGCTTTTATTACCATCACTTTGAGAGATAATGTTAAAAATTGAATCTATTTCAACCAAATAAGCAGGTAAATATTTTTTATCTAAGGCTTTTTGCTTATATTGAGAACTTAAAGAACTTCTTCCTTGTTTTAAATATATTTCTGATAAACATAAAGCAGACTGAAAATTACCTAATTCAAATGCCTTTAGATGATATTTTTCAGATTTTTCCAAATCATTCTTATTAAAATTTATTACTCCTAATTTATAAAAATCATAAGAACTAAGTTGGTCATTATTTCTATAAAGTTTATCATTTAAAAATTTTTCAATGTAATTTTTATCCGTTTCAAATAAGCTTAGTAATTTTTCTTTAATTTCATTATATATAGGCAAATGATATATAGTATTAAAGAGTATTTCAAAAACAGGGTCCACTAAAAATTGCTCTTTTATAAGATAAATACTAATTAAATTTTTTAAATAATTTGATTCAGTTGTTTTAAAATTTTGATCTATTTGATCTAATATATTTAGAAATTTACTTAAATGTAATAAAGTATAATGCCTACCTGAATTTAACAACAGTTCTTTTAACCTAGAAGGAATAATTCTTGAATTTATCTCTTTAACACTATAATCATACTCTTCTAAAGATTTTTGATTAATATAACTATTTTCTTCATTAATAGGCTTAGAGAATTCCATACTAGAAATGTTAACATAAGTAAATAGCAGTACTATTAAAATTAAATATTTGTTCATATTATTTTCCTTATCTAACGATTAAGTAATAAAATATATAAAACTGTAATATTATGTTTATTTTTAACAGTATAGCATTTATAGCTATTTTAATCAAAAATATAATAAATTGTAATATTTACCATATAGATTTAAGTTTTAAAATCAAAAAATTATCAATATATCTATAAATTTTCCCTATTTTATCGATTCTCTGTAATTTTCCTTTTGTTAGATATAAATTTAATAACTCTTTATAATCTTGAATATCCTTAAAGACTTTACTTATATTGATTTCATGTAGTTTTCCATAACCTAAAGGATATCCTACCGATTCTATAAGCAGATTCTTATCAACATCACTAACAATAAGTACATGACCTTCATACCAAATCAAATCC
The DNA here is from genome assembly GCF_000513475.1 of Candidatus Babela massiliensis. Classification (GTDB taxonomy): domain Bacteria; phylum Babelota; class Babeliae; order Babelales; family Babelaceae; genus Babela; species Babela massiliensis. The sequence continues at coordinate 662,130 of NC_023003.1, read as the reverse complement.
CCTTTTTCTATATATTCTCCTTTTATCAATGGTCTTAAAGTTTTTGATAAAGTAGCAGTATTTTTACAAAAATAAGGCATTCCTACCATTTGAGCCACTCTTAAAATTAAAGAAGAGCATTCAAATCCAGTTAACGGTCTCTTATCTATTTCTCTCGTCCACGCTTTGACCAGTTGGCCAAATTGATTGATAGTTTTTAACCTAAAGTTGCTCTCATCAAGTCGATCAATATAGCTACATCCTCCCCAAAGATAGGGTATAATTAAATTATCTTTATTTAAAAAACGTTTTAATATATCCATAAACAAATAGATTGATGTTTCATAATCATTAGGATATTCTACTATAGCTAAACTTTTATCAACATAAGATATAACTTTTCCTAAATCACTATCAAGTAAAAATATTGAATAATAATTATTAGTATCATAATCTAAATTTCTTATAAATCTTGTACCTGCTGAATAGGTTTTTTTAGTGAGTAAATCGTGCCAAGGAAAAATCAGAGTTAATATATTTTTTTTATAGACTACGGTATTCTCTAATCTATAAGGCAATGGTATAGCTTTAATATCTATTTCATTTATATCTTTGAAGTATTTCAAAGCACTTTTAGGTATCCAAAAATCTTGTCTTAAAACGTCTTTTTCATCATAATAGAAAAGACTATTTAATTCACATTGAACTTCTGATTTAAATTCTTTTCTGACTATCACAACTTCATTAAATAGTAATTGATGAGTACGAAGACAAGCATTGCGCCCTCTTTCAGGAGCATATTCAATAGAGTTATAAAGATCAATTACGTTTTTATTTATTGAAACTGGATTAACTTTATTTTCTTTAATCAAAGATTGATTAACAGCATCTACCACAGGAACAACAATAACCGCTTTACTATTTTGAGCATTATAATAAGCAATTAAAGAAAATAAAAATAGTTTTATAAAAATAACAAAATATAAAAAAATCCTATATTGCAATTTCCTTCTCCCATTATCGTTTATTATTTAAATAATAAAAAATTATTACAAATATTTCAATAATTAATGAAAAGATAAAAATTAAATTTATAACAGATTTAAGAAATTTTTTCTAATTCTTGAATCAAAAAATAACTTAAAAGTATTCTTATTAATACAAGCATACCTAGCTTTATAATTGATGAATATTGAAATTCGACCAACGACTGGATAATATCAGAACCTACAATAAAGTCTAAACCAAAAATCATACTATTTCCTAATTGCAACCTAAGGCTATTGACATTATCGATATAATTGTTTTTAAAAAGATAAATAATATATTTAATAAAGCATATTAAAGAATTAGCAAAAATTATAAACAACCCCATAAGATGTAAAAATATCGATATTAGGTTTATAAAGTCGACTAAATCCATTAATTCTCCTACTCAAAATAATACCTTTTTATATTAAATTAATAATAAATTAACTAATAAAACAATAATAATAAAAAAATACAATATCTTACAGCTTACTTCAAGAAAATATTTAAGTTTCGATGATAATATAGAACATATTTAATCTACTTAACAAGCAAATTGGATAGTTACCTATAATAACTAAAATTTACATTCTATTTAAGCTTAATCTATAATAAATTAAACATTTTCTTAATTTTATTTGGCAATAATTGTAACAAATTTTTGATGTAATCTTCTGATAAATTTTTATCAAAATTTTTATCTTGCGAAATATTTATCAAAAGTAGAACATGTTCAAAAAAGTGGTCATTATTAAATATAAATTCTCTAATAGTTGATAAATCAATCTTTTTTAGGACACCATTAGTAAAGAATAAAATTAAAGAGTCTCCATAATTATAACTTAAAGCATTTACAATAGAACGTTGTTTAATTTTAATATCAATGAGCTTTTGACGTGTATAAAGATCAAACAAAGTTAATTGACCATTACATCCTATTACTATTAAATAGCTATAATTAGTATTTTCACAGCTAAAAATTAATTGTCTAGGAACGTTTGATAAAGGAAATTGGCAAATTTGTTTATGCTCTTTAATATCCCAAATAAAGATTTTTTCTTCATCTTTTGAATAAATTGCCAAATGCTTACCATTTGAATGCAAAGTCATAAGTTCTACGGAGTCTAAAGATGTTATTATATCTTTAGATTCAAAATTATTTAAATCAGACTCATATTTGCCGTTCAAACTGAATTTAATTGACATAATTTGTCCTGAATTATTCGCCAAAATTAAAGAATTATCATTATCAAATTCTATAAACGAACGTAACTTAACATTAAAAATAAAATCAAAACTTAATTTATCCATTTCTAAATCAAATAAATATAATCTATTTTCAGTCATAGCAGCCAAATATCTATTATCTCGATTGATCTTTATAGCTTTTATAGCATCTTTAGATACAATTTCTAATTTGTTTTTTAATACTTTATAATATTTATCATTTTCTTTTTTAAAGACTACAATCGAATTATTTTTTAAAACCAAAGCCATTAAATTATATTCAGAATTAAAAGTAACATTTCTAACTTTATTACCAAGAGAAATAGTTTGAAGAGTTTCCAGATTATTTAAATCTATTACATTGATATCATTAAATTTAGATAAAAATAATAAATTATTTGTCGGGTCTAATCCTATTGCTTTAGAGCCGGTACAGGTTAAAGGATAATTTTCAGAAATACTCTCAAGCTTAATTCTACTTAATAATTGAGAATTTATTAAACATAATCCAGCTAATTTTTTTATATAAGGAGCTTGAATATTATATATATTATTAAAAAATTCAAAGTCATTTATAAATTTTAAAAGATACTCATCTTTGTTAAAAAGTTCTGCTATAACTTTACCAAAAGTACAAAAAAGATCATTAATATTTAAAAACTCTACTAAATTTATAGCCTTTAAACCATTTGTTAAATTTTCTTCACAATTTGTTAAATAATCAATTATCAATTTCGAAGTTAAATTTTCATAGTTTCTATCAAAAGCTGAAGCTTTAATATGTTTTATTTTGTTAAATAAACTTATTAATTGATCCATATTATCTAATTTAAAGCAATAGTCTAATATGTTATCATCTTTTGAATTAAAATCTTTTAAAAATTTAACATATTTACGTAAAACTCTAGAACGAACAATAAAATCTTGATCTATTTTTATAAGTCTATCTTTAGTCACCATTACTTTAAGACATTCATATTTATTAATCATAGCCAAATTACTAAAAGAGATTAATAAGAATGATAATAAAATAAAAAAATAATTAACAAAGATACTTAAAATCATTCATAAGCCCTTAATAAAAATAAATTTTATAATAAATATTTCGTCTATTAAATTAATAAAAAATAAATATGTCAATAAAAATTTATAAATTATTTAATTTCTTTGTACTATAATGTTAAATTTTTTAAATAAAAATAGCCCTATTGAATTTATAGGGCTATTAATTTGACATTTTCAGTTTAAAATTTCTAATTATACAAGATTAATTAAACTCTACCTGCTCTTATTTTTATCATCTTTTCAATTGATAGATATTTCTTAACTACTTCTTTAACACTCTCAAGGGATATAGATAAAATTTGTTGAGCTCTATGATCAAAATAATCTTTTGAAAAACCATAATTATCAATAAACAATGAACTATAAGCTATCTTATAGTTAGTTGAAAAGTTATCAACTAAGGAATTAATAATAGCATTTTTAGCAGCGGTTAATTCTTCTTGACTAATCGAATCAATAGCAGTATTAATAACCTCTTCTATAGATTTTTCAGCATCTTTTAAACGATCATTTGAGACTATAGTTTTAATCAATATTAAACCAGGTTCTAAATCCACATTATAAATTAAAGAACCACCAATAGTATAGAATAGTCCTGTTTTTTCTCTTAAATCAAATAAGCGAGAACTCATAGAACCTAAAACGCCCCCAGTAAATATCTGATCAAATATCAAAAGCTTATCATAATCAGAATCTGTACGTCTTACAGATAAACCAGCATAACATAATACAGTCTGATCTCTCATAATTGGATAATTAATTTCTTTATGCTTGATGGGAACAATATTAGGGTATATCAAATTTTTAACTTCAGGACCTTTCCAGTTATTAAATATACTTTCAATATTCTCGTGTATATCATAATGACTTAGATTGCCAACCAGCGCTAACTTAGATCCGATAGGCGATAAGAAAGTCTTATAGTAATTTAAAAGATCTTCTCTAGTTATCTTCTTAATGCTCTCTGATGTTCCTAAAATATTTTTAGCATAAGGATGATCTTTATAAATTTCTTGTTTAGCTATTTGCGTAACGAACTTCATTGGCTGATCCCAATAATCGTTAATTTCTGCTAATAATTGCTCTTTAACCTTAACAATAGCATTTTGATTAAATGTTGCTTGAGTTAGTAAATCTTTTAAAACTTCAAAACCTTTTGTTAAATCATTTGATAAAGCACTTAAACCAAGATATCCAGAATTGCTATAAAGTGTCATTCCGTAAGACTCTAAAAAATCTGCTAGTTGATTAGCAGTATAATTTTTAGTTCCTTCTTCAATCATTAACGAAGTGAAAGTACTTAAACCTTGTAAATCTTTTGGATCATAGTAATACTTTGATTTAAAATCTAAAATTAAATCAGCTTTGGGCAGAACAGGGTTATTATAATATAATAATTTTAAACCATTGCTAATATTAAAGGATTGAGATTTGGGGTAAGAAAAAACTTTAGGAGGCTTGACCTGTATTGAATAAACACATTTACCCTCTTCTATTTCAGCAGTTCTTTTTATATTAGACAAAATTCTATTATCTTCTTTATCAGAAATTTCTTGAATTTTTAACCAATAATCTTTGTCTTTTTCTTTAATTGGCAATATATAACCAGTATTTGATATATTAGGAATCAAGTATTGAGAAATAAATTCTTTAACTTCTTGCTTTAGATTATCTTTTTTATATAAAGTATAATTAGAAAAATATTGTTCATCTCCTGTAGCAAGAAAATATTTGGCTATCTCATAAGCCTGATTACTATTATTCTCAATTAGAGAAAGGTAATCGGTTTCTGTCTTTTTAACAGCACGATTAATATCACTATCTTCAAGCGTATCAATTATATTACTAAGTTCTTTATTAATTAAATTTATTATTTTATCAATATCTTCAGTATTTTTAGGTTTAAAGTATATATTAAATAGTCCATATTCAAATAACTCGTCAACAAAACTCTCTAACTCTGTTACAAGTTCATATTCATTAACAAATTTCTTGTAAAGGCTAGATCCTTTACCAGCTCCAATAACTCTTGAGGCTATATCAAACAGATAACTTTTTTTATTACTTAAACCAGGAATCGTCCAAGACATAATAACATTTGATTGCTTAACATCTCTATAAAGTTTAACTTGATAACTCTTCAAGTCAGGGGAATGATAAAATTCTTCTTTTTTATAGTTCCAATTGGGCTTTATATGACCAAAATTCTTTTTAGCAAGTTCAAGAACCTGCTCATGATCTACATCTCCAACTACCACTAAAGTAGCGTTATTTGGTATATAATGATGGTTATAGAAGTTAATTAAGCTATCTCTAGTTAAACTCCATAAATCTTGTTTATATCCAATAATAGGATGATGATATGGGTGATCTTGAAAGGTAGTTGATATTAGGTTTTCAATTAAACTGGCAGTATAATTATCTTTGTACATTTTAAGTTCTTGTATAACAGCTTTAAGCTCAGAATTAAGAAATTCCTGCTTAAAAGTACAATTTCTCATGCAATCTGCCATAATAGGCAATGCTTCATGCCAATGCTGAGTAGGAAAGTCAAATAAATAACCAGTGTAATCGTAAGAGGTAAAAGCATTACAGTATCCAGAGAGCTTATGTGTAATTAAATTTATATCACATTCAGACAAAGTAGCTGTTCCCTTAAATATCATGTGCTCAATAAGATGTGCTATACCCTTTTGGCCACTTTTTTCATCTTTAGAACCTACATTATACCAAAGCTGTATAGAAACTTTTGGTATTAGTTTAAAAGGTAAAGTTAATACCGTAAGGCCATTTTCTAAAACTGATTTAAAAACTTTTCTTATCATAGAATGCCATCTTTTCAATAAATCTTTACTAAATTTTACCAAATTAAAAATAAATATAATAAAAAAATGATATAATAAAAAACCATCAAGTGCAATTAAAATCTTAAATACAATCAACTTTTGACTAAATTGGGTTTTTCTAATAATAATTATAGATAAAAAAATAAAGTGTTTTTATAACAAATACATTAAAATTATGTACTTAAAAGATTTATTATTGAAAATTCAACCATTTACTATAATTTTATTTAATTTGATCTTAGGTATTTTAAGTTATAACTTAAATATTTTAAATGCAGGTCAATTAACATTAATATCTATTTCAATATTAATTATTTCATTAATAGCTCTTTTTAAAAATACTCAAAAAAATTTAAAAATTTTTCTTATAATATTATTCTCAATACTAACTTTTTTCTTAGGTTATTCAAGAGCATTTTTAGTAAAACAAAAATATCAAAATTTAATAGATAGTATATCAAATAAACCAATAAAAATAAGAGGATGGGTTTCCTCAATTGAGAAAACCTCCCATAGTTACTTTAAAAACAAAATATCAATCGTTTTAGATTCAATAAAAATCGATAATCAAAAAATAAAAACTGATTATATTCTAAGGATGCATCTTGCCCTATTGGATATAAAAAATTTTCATATTGGACAATATTTAGAAATAGATAATATAAAAATTAAGAATAATAAAAGTTCAAAGTTTTTAATAAGCAAAAAATCATTACCAAATTTATTTTTAAATAAAATTAAATTTCAAAATTGTACTAAAAAAAATATTAAATATATAACATTAATATGGCTTAAAATTATTGTAATAAGAAATAAAATATTAAAAAAATTATCAAATAAATTTAAATTTAATACCAAAAATCTTTTTGAGTATATATTTCTAGGAATAAAATCAGAAAATGAGCATATAGATAAAATCAAACAAAATATGACTTATTGGGGAATCAATCATTATTTAGCAAGATCAGGATTACATCTTGTACTAATAATATTTACATGGCGATTTTTTCTAAAAACAATTCCTTTTGGATACTTTGCCAAACAGGTCATTTTAGCGTTTTTAAGCATAGTATATTCATTGCTTACGATACCAAGCATATCTTTTGAAAGAGCTCTACTAAGTTTTATAATTTATAATATATGTACAATTAAAAAAATTCCTGTAAATAATATGCATATAATAAGCATGGTATGCTTTATAACGCTTTTCTTTAATCCCTACAAATTATTTCTTCTAGATTTTCAATTAAGCTTTTGCTTAACATTTGCATTAATAGTATTAAGAGAAATCTCCATTATAAAAGCAATTAGTCAAAAAAAATAAAAATTTATTGAAGCTTTAATATAAAATTAAATAAGCTTATTGTAATTAAATATATTTTTGACACAAGAGGGGGTTGTTAATGAAAATAAAAAAATTAAGCATTCTTTCAAAATCCATAATTACCGGACTATTCTTGTTTACTAATTGCATTATAACGCATTTATACGGCACACAAGAATACGATAATAATTCTATAAATTTAATTGCTAACAATATAAATAATAATATCTTAACCAAAATACATAAAAAGAAAAATGAGACTACTACAGTTGGAATTTATATAGCTGCCGATAATGATTTATTTCCATTTGCAGGTCGAAACATAAAACAAATGCAAAATATAGGATCCAACGATAAATTAAATCTAGTAGTACACTTTAACATGCATAAAACAGGTGGAAAAAAAATTAGTAAACGATTTTTAGTTAAAAAAAATAAATTAATGCAGGTGGGACCTGATTTTTCAGCAGATAGCGGAAATATAAGAACTTTATTAGATTTTTGCAAGTGGCAAATAGAAAATTTCCCAGCAGACAATCAAGTGTTAATTCTATGGAATCATGGAACAGGTATTATAGAACCAAATTTAAGAAAAGCTATTAATCCATCTCAATTATTTAATTATAACCACCATAATAAATTAATTGAACTAAATAGAAACATAGGATTTATTGATTATATTAATTCTCAATTACAAACAAAAACACCTACTAGAGGAATATGTTTTGATGATACTACACGTAACTATTTAACAATTAAAAATCTAAAAGATGGGCTTGAAACCATAAGTAAAGATTATCTAAAAGGTAAAAAGCTAGCTCTGCTTGCTTGCGACGCATGCCTTATGTCAATGATAGAAGTTATTTCTCCAATTAAAGAATATGCTCATTATTTCGTCAGTTCCGAAGAAGTAGTTTTAGGTACAGGTTATGATTATACTAAAACGTTAGAGCCCTTTATTAATAACTATCTCACTAAAGAACAATTTGTTCAACATATCGTACAAACGTATAAAGAAACTTATGGTAAAATAACTAATGATTACACTCAATCAGCAATAAATTTATCCAAAATACATCTTCTTGAAGATAATATAACTCAAGTATCCCAAATATTAATTAAAGCTCTTGATAAGCAAAATGGAAATAGCTTAAAAGAAGTAATTAAGTTAAGTAAACACAAAAACTTCTGTACTCATTTTGATGAACCAACTTATATAGATTTAGGACATTTTTACCAAAATTTATTAAATAATTTAAGTAAATGCAACTTAAAAAATTCTCAAGAAACTAATGATTTTAAGTTAAATTTAAAAAAACTTTTAATAGAAGGAATCACAATAATAAATAACGCAGTTATAGCAAATGCTGTCGGTAAAAACCTGAAAAATGCTACTGGGATATCTATTTATTTCCCAGAAAATCGCATACATAATTCTTATCATCAATCAGAATTTGCAAATAAAACAAAATGGGGACAATTCTTAAAGAAATATGTAAACAGCTAAAAATAAGTATAAAAATAAGCTAAAATATTAATTAAAATATTAATATTTTAGCTTAAGGTTTTTAATTATGACAATAAAAGAACATAAACAAGAACTGTTAGATCAATTGTATAATACTTATAAAAAATCAAACGAATGTCATGTAGGATATAAAGAAAGAACTAATATAGTATTTGGTGAAGGAAATCCCGATGCCAAATTAATGCTAATTGGAGAAGCTCCTGGCGAGGAAGAAGACAAGCAAGGTCTCCCCTTTGTAGGAAGATCAGGCATATTGCTAAATAAAGCACTTGCTTTAGCAGAAATCAACAGATCAGAACTTTATATAACAAATGTAGTAAAATGTAGACCCCCTAACAATAGAACTCCTTCTGAAACAGAAATAAAAACATGTACAGAAATGTTTCTTGATAAACAAATTAAAATTGTAAGACCTAAAGTTATAGTAACATTAGGATCTATAGCAACGAGAGCATTATTAAATAAAGAAGTAAAAATAACAAAAATTCATGGGCAGATATTTAATCAAGAAAACTTTATAATTATTCCAATATACCATCCATCTTATGTATTAAGAAATCGAAGCGTAAGTCAAGAATGGTTAGATGATATAAAAAGAATAAGAGAAATTTATATTAAAATAATTAATCACAAAAATGAAAAATAAAATTAAATACCAGCTAAAATTTTCATTTTTATCTTAAAAAATTTTTACAAATATGAATTGCGATTAAAAACGATATGATGACTTTTCAATTAAGATTAAAAATAGCTGAAATAATTTAAAAGTTGCACTAAAATCAATATTTTTTCGTAATAGGATTAAAAAAAACGACCTTTTCTATGTGAAAAGTTTTTAAAATTTTTAAAAGGTCAAAATGTGGATAACTCTGTGGAAAACGTGTGGAAAACGTGTGGAAAACTAATTGCTCATATACCAATAGTGCCTTTTAATCGATGTTTTCAAAGCGCCATTTTTAAAACATCGATCTGATCAGCATAATGATATATAAAATAAAAATTATCCACAAATTATCCACATACTTTCCACATTAAATTCACATTTTTTTGATCTCTCAATAGTGTGATTTAGACAGTGTTTTGATATAAAATTATAGCAAGTTATCCACAAAAAATGGTCTCACCTACTACTACTATATATATATAATTATATATAATATAATAGTAGGTTTTCACACAAATAGAAAAGGTACCCTCTACAATAAAAACTTCATAAAAGCAGGAAGAATTTTATTAGTTAAATTGCTATCAATTGAAAAATATGCAGCATTTGTTATAATTTTTAGGAGTACAAATAAATCTTAAAGCAATAAACATTAAAACATTTAACTTAATAGACGAATCTGTTTGATTATGTTAAACTTTAGATAAGTCCTGATATGTAAAAAAGCATTGATGATACTGATTTTTAAGTGATAAACTTTTGAATTAATCACTTAATAGCTTCAGATCTATATAAAATCGAAATAAAGTCGAGGAATAAAGTGAAACTATCTCAAGTAATAGAAGAACTTGTTGAAGAAAAAGGTCTTGATAAAAATACTTTAGCTCAAATCATAGCTGAAGGTATACTTGCTGCTTATAAAAAAAAATACCCAGATTTAGAGCTTAAAGTTAATTACAACAGAAAAGAAGATGAAATAGAAGTTTTAATAGAAAAAACTGTTGTATCTACTGTATCTGATGAAGACAAAGAGATAAGTTTAAGAAAAGCTCGTACTTTTTCCCCTGAAATTAATTTAACAGAAGTCATAAATCTTCCGTTTGAGGGTAAAATTGGAAGAATAGATATACTAAAAGCAAAGCAAGTAATTGCTCAAAAAATAAGATCTATAGAAGCACAAGCTATATATCAAGAATTTAAGCCAAAAGAAGGAACTATTATTCAAGCTATAATTCACAAATGTGAAAGAAATGGCTTTACTGTTAAGATCCAAGATCATTTGGCATTTTTACCTAAAAACTTATCTATTCCTGGGGATAAATGTGTCGTAGGATACCCAATTAGAGCATTGCTTAAGGAGGTTTTACCACAACCCCAAGCTGAAAATCAATTAATTCTGGATAGATCTTCTACCGATTTTTTAAAAAAACTTTTTGAAATTGAAATACCTGAAGTTTTTGAGAAACTTGTGGAAGTAAAAAAAATAGCTAGAATTGCTGGTTATAAGTCTAAAGTCTTAGTTCTTTCAAATGATAAGAATATTGATCCTGTAGGGACATGCGTAGGTGTTGGTGGAGTTAGAATAAAGCCTATTTTGCGTGAATTAGGCAGCGAAAAAATAGACATAATAGCTTTAGGCAATTCTGTTGAAGATTTGATAAAAGATGCTTTAAAACCTGCTCAGGTCAATAGAGTTGAATTAATAGACAATAAAAGAGCTAAAGTTTGGCTTGATGAAGATCAACGATCTCTTGCAATAGGTAAACTCGGTCAAAATATCTCATTAGCATCTAAATTAACTGGAATCGATATTGAATTAGTTAAGTCTAATTTAGAACTAGAAGATGAGCAGGAATTTGGTATTTTAAAAGAATAAAAATTTTTATTGAAAGTTAAACGTTAAATGGCAATACGTGTATATGAATTATCTAAAAAACTTGGACTAACTAGTAAAGAATTAATTAATATATTAAGTTCTTTAGGAGTAGAAGTTTCAAGTCATATATCTGTTCTTCCTTCAGATATAGTCGAACTCATAGAAGAAGAAGTTAAGAATAAAATTTCGTCAAAAACAAAAACGGATATAGAATCTGATACAGATCAAATATCAGATAATTCTTTGAATGAATTGCATCCAAATTCCACAAGTAGTATAAGTAAAACGTTAAAAGATGAATCTGCTGATAAGATTTCTAAACATGATAATCCGCAGAAAGTTCAATCTAATCCCGATAAAAACTCTCTTGTTTTAGAACCAGTTGCACTATCTATTCTTGCTGAAAAGATAAATAAACCTGTAAGTGAAATTATATTGACTTTATTAAAACAAGGAATTGTTATTACTAAAAATCAGATTTTACCTGAAAAAATGGTAAAAAAAATAGCTGATCTTTATGGTATTAATGTTATTAGTAGTTCTAATGCAGAGACTAAAAAAATTAATCAAAAGATATCTAATCGTATATCTGATAAGGTTTCACAAGAAGGTACTTGGCAGGAAAGAAATCCAATTGTAGTTGTAATAGGTCATGTTGATCATGGTAAAACTACTTTGCTTGATTTCATAAGAAAATCAAGAGTGGCTGCAAAAGAAAAAGGTGGAATTACTCAACATTTAGGAGCTTATGAAGTAAAAATACCTCAAGGTAATATGGTATTTTTGGATACTCCTGGTCATGAAGCTTTTTCTATGCTTAGAGTTAGAGGATTAAAAGCAGCCGATATAGCTATTTTGGTTGTTGCGGCTGATGATGGAGTTAAACCTCAGACTATTGAGGCTATAAATCATGCGAAATCTGTAGGTCTTCCTATAATTGTAGCTATTAATAAAGTTGATAAAGTTTCTCCACAACAAGTGGATATAGTAAAACAGCAATTAACTAAATACGATTTAATTCCTGAGGAATGGGCTGGCAATACTCCCTTTGTTGCTATATCAGCAAAATTAGGAACAGGTATTGATGAATTACTAGAGGTAATTGCTTTACAATCACAATTAATGGAATTAAAAACTAATATATCAGTTCCTGCAAGAGGATATATTCTAGAGTCAAAATTAGAGAAAGGACGTGGCCCAGTTGCTACAATTATATCTCAACATGGAACTTTATATTTAGGAGATTACTTTTTTGCAGGTAATACATCTGGTAAGATAAATTCTATAATTGATTCTTATGGTAAACGTCTTTCACAAGTAGGTCCTTCTGTTCCTGTTCAAATATCAGGATTTTCTCAACAGCCAAATGCAGGAGATATTTTTAGAGTAATTACTCAACAAGAGTATAAAAAAGGACCTTCTAATCAACAGGAATTTCAATCAGAAGTTAAAGCTAAGAGCTTGTATACTGAAAGTGGTATTAATTTAATTATTAAAGCTGATAATGCTTCTTCAAAAGAGGCTATATTAACTTCTATTGATAAGTTATCATCTACTTTAGGCCAAAATTTTAATATCATATATTCTGGTCTATCGGATGTAACTGAAAGTGATGTTATTTTAGCAATGGATACTAAGTCTTATATTTATACTTTTCATGTAAAGACTCTACCTAATGCTTATAATTTAATTAATAATAATAATGTTACTGTAAAGCATTTTGATATTATTTATAATTTACTAGAAGATTTAGAGGCGCTTTCAGAATCTCTTAAACCTATTCAATATATATCTAAAAAAATTGGCGAAGGTAATGTTATTAAGATTTTTGATATTAAATCTTTAGGTAAAGTTGCCGGAATGCATGTTCGTTCTGGTAAGTTTATACGTGAGGGTAAAGTTGTTATATTGCGTAACAATCAAAAGATTGGTGAAGGTAAGATTAAGAGCCTTCAAAGGGAAAAGAAATCTGTAAAAGAAGTTCTTACCGGATTTGAGTGTGCATTATTAGTAGACGGCTTTGAAGATTGGCAAATAGATGACAGAATAGAGTGCTATCAAGAAGTACCAGCATAAAGAAAGCATTTCATTTAATTAATTACAAATTTTGAAAACCAAAATGGCTTAATAATTTTTGATATATAAAATTATTAAGCCATTTTGGTTTATATATTTTTTATATAATTTAAATTTCTTAAATTATTTATATTTTAAGGCATTGTACTTTTTATTTATTAGAAACAGTACAATTTCTTAAATTTGTTTATAAATAAAGGATTTTTTGTTAATATCTTATCTTTTTGTTGCGTTTTTTTAATTTTTATAAAAAAACAACATGATTTTTTAAATTATTCTGTAAATACTACATAATTTTGTTGTTGCTTTTTTTATTTTAAAAAAAATATTTTTTTTTTTTAGATTTATATAAAAATTAGGATACTTCACTTTTAAGTTATACACTGCCGTATAACAAGAAAATAATCTACTTAATAAAATTAAGTAGTCTTTATTTTATAATAAAGAATGCAATAGTTAGAGGCTTAAGTATAGTTTCTCTTAGCCCTTAAATCTTTAACTATTGCTGCCTTTAAATATTTAATCAACTAATTCTTTAATCAAATCTAAATTTCTTTTAAGTTCTTGATAATTATTATAAGGAATCTCTAATATTTTAGGAATGGATTCTAACCTTTTATCATTTATGATTAGCTTGAAAGCTTCCAATGCTATTTTACCTTTATCAATCTCTTCATGCCTGTCAATGTGAGAGCTGATATCTGTTTTTGAGTTATTCAGATGTATTACTTTTAATTTATCAAGTCCTATAATACTATCAAACTCATGCCACATTTGAGAATAACTTTCTTTATCGGTAAAATTATAACCTGAAGCCCATGCATGACATGTGTCAAAACATATTCCTATACGGTTTTTGTCCTCTATTAAACTTAATAACATGTAGAGTTGTTCAAAAGTTGAGCCAATATAACTACCTTGACCAGCGGTATTTTCTAAAGCTATGGTTACTCTACTATGATTATTATTTAAAATTTTATTTATATTTTGTGCAACTTTATTTATACATTTTTCTATGTTTTCATTTCCTGCGCCTGGATGTAAAACTAAGTATTTTATACCCAATTTATCGCAATTTATTAATTCTTTGTCTAAAGATGATAACGATTTATTTTGTACTTCTTCTGAGCTTGAGCCTAAATTTATCAAATATCTAGAATGAGCTACTATCGTATCTATTTTTGTATCTATTTTTGCTTGATTAAACTTATATATCTCTTGATTAGTAAAATCGTTAAATTCCCATCTACGATTGCTTCTGAGAAATATTTGTATGGTTGTACATCCAATTTCTTTTCCTAAATAAAGAGATTGCTCTATGCCTTTTGCAATTGACATATGAGCCCCAATTAACAAATTTTTTTTGTTCATGGTTAAATACCTTATTATCTTGTTTACATATTTTCTTTTAATTCCCTTATATAATATCCAGATAGAATTTTGTTGGCAAATTTTGTAACTAATAATATAAAATTTTATAATAATCCAATAGCAAATTGCAAAAAAAATTTGACAAATTAATAAAAAATATTAGCATAAATAATGCCCCTTTAGGGTCCATCCTCTTTTTCCCCTTAAAAGGTGTTTCACAAATTTTTTATAAATATAAAAGGTATCCTTTTCCAAGCTTAAATTACAGGAGTAAAGTTTTTATGAGTTTAAAAATGTTTTTTAATAAAACATTGATGCTTCCTTTAATACTTTTATCAATGTTTTATTATAGTTGTTCTATGACTGAAGTTGATCAAACTGTTGAAGAAAATATCAATCAGGAGGCAGAACAGAATATTAAGAATAAAACTGAAGATAGTTCTAAACATATTAATCAAAAAAGTGTTTCAGCAAACCCTGAAAAAATTGAAACTAGTTCAGAAAAAAAAGATCTCAAAGAAGATAATCCTATTGTAATTCCTAAGAAGCTACCTATGGTTTTTCCATTAGGTACAGAAAGTGAAATAAGAGCTTGGACTAAATTAAGATTACCAGAATTTTTTTATGGTAAAAATCTTAGATTTATCAATAATGATAATCCTACTGATAGAGTATTTTACTTCAGGCATGTTATTGATTTAAATCTAGAATACAAATTTATAAATAAAGATAAAAATTATGATATTGTGTTTGCAAAAGCAAATATAAGGGATAAAGGCGTTTGGGGAGATCCAGAATCTATTGCTTTTGTTACTGCAAATACTATTAAGTTACTTGATTCTGTTGTAGGAGACCATTCTCATGCAATTCCAAGACATATATTTTGGATGAGAGAATTATGGTTGGAACTTGCTTTAAACGATATATTAAGCATTCCTTTTGCAAATAAGCATACTTTGACATTAGGGTTATTTCCTTTTGAGTTAGGACGTGGAATTGCTTTAGGTGCTGCTTATGCGGTTGATCCTACAGATCTTGGTTTTTATGCAGAAGCACAGGTTGATCAATATGCTCCTGGAGCTAAACTTTCAGGTAATTTTGAAAATCAAAGTTTATTATATGATCTTTATGCAGCAATACTTAATAATAGATCAGCAACTTTTTCTCAAACTAATGAAAATATAAGAGGTCAAGAATTTGGACATAGAAATGATCAAGCAAGAGGGTTTGGTGTTGTTAATTATTTAGTTGCCGGTAGATTGAAATGGTTTCCTTTCAAAAGACCTAATTGTACTATGTATTTTGAGCCATATGCTTTATATAATCATAATCCAGAGCAAAGGCTTGAATTTATAAGTGATGCTACAATAAATGTTATTACGTTGGGATTAGCAGGAGACAGTGAAGTAGGTAATTTTGAGTGGGGATTTGATACTGCTTTCAATTTGGGAAATCAAATAGTAAAAGGCTTTGATTCAAATATTATAAAACTTGAAAGTCGTGATGGAGTAGTTACACAGGTCAATACTAAGGTCAGGCAGCTCCTTCCAGGACAACCTTTACCAGATTGTGCTAAAGCGCCTACAGCTTGTAAGAAAATTCCTCTTGCTATTTATTCTCCAGAAAATCAAGAAGTTATTGAAATTTCTGAGCAATCTGGTGGTCAAAATTGTAAGATAATAGGTCAAAATCGTTTTGGAACTTTAGTCAATGATTGTACTAGATTTGTAAATCCCTATGTTAATCATTTAAAAGGTTATATGGGTGTATTTGATATTTCTTATTATCTATGCAAGCCTGAGCTTAAAGTATCAGGAGCGGTTGGCTTTGCAAGTGGAGGTCCTGATCCAAATAAGGATTTAGAAAAATTTGGTGATTGTCAAAAAAATTCAGATTATTTAGGATTCATAGGTCTGCAAGAAGTTTATTCAGGTACTAGAGTAAAAAGTGCTTTTCTTTTAAATGGGCCTGCAAGAATCCCTCGATTATTACCATTTCCATCACAAGATGCTAGACATCCATATCCGACTTCCATATCAAGATTTACTAATATTGTATTTACTGGTACATCATTAGATTGGAGGCCTAAATTTAGTATCCATAAGTGGAGTTTTAATCCTAATCTTCTATTTTACTGGCAAGAACATGAAACTAGAATATACAATAAGCATGCTCGTGAGTTTTGTAAGCTTGATTGTGCAAGTAATTATTTAGGATCTGAATTTAATATATTTATAGAATCTCAATTAGTAGATGGGCTAAAATTCTTTGCAGTTAGTGCAGTTTATTTTCCTGGCCAACATTATAAAGATATTAAGGGTATTCCATTAAGTAGATCTCAACAGATATATTTAGATAATAAGGATAAGTCGGGTATAGTAAACAGCAGAATACCTGTCACTGGTCATGATATTGCTTATTTCTCTAACGTAGGTCTTGAATATAAGTTTTGATGAACCATTTGAAACTTTTTTAAATAATTATAAACTCTAAGTATATAACATTTTTTAACTGCTTTATAAAATTTAAATTATTTTTATAAAGCAGTTATGCGTTTTTAGGAGCTTTAAAATCATGAAAATAAATTTTAAAAAAATATACTTAGGGTTATTATTGCCTACGTTAATTATTAATATAAGTTTTCAACAATTACAATCTATGCACGAATTTACTTTCGATAATGCTATGCCTTCATATAGTTTGAATTTAGGAGTTCTATGGAATATGACAAAGGATACTGTTAAAGCTGGCTTGAATAAATTATCTCATATAGACATAAGTCATTATAATTCAGATATAGATTTGCTAAAATCTGCTTATAGTTTTTGTTTGGGAGCTCCTAGACAAGTACCTAATGTTATTGAAAATATCAGAACTTATAATGTCCATCAACTTATAAGACAAGGGTTTAGAAGTTTTATTAATACCCCCGAAGTGAAATTACTCCAATATAGTCCTACATTAAGAGGAATTGCTAATAGTAATAACAGAAGAGTAGCGCTACAAACTACACAAGCTGTTGTAAGGAATATTCCTAGATACACTTTTCCTAATGTAATAGCAAGAAATTTAGCTTCAAATTTTACACAAGGAGCAAGTGAAGGTATTCAAGGAGCAGTTGTAGCTTTAAATGGTACTGTGGTAAATTTAAACGGTACAGTAGATAATCTTAAAGATCTTAATAATCAGATACATAATAATTACAAAAATGCTGTAAAATATACAGCTCTCGCTGCTATAGGTACAATTGGTTCTTATTATGGTATTAAATATCTTTATAACAAGTTTAATAATATTACAAAGCCTAAGTTGGTTACAGATTATTTCATTTTTGGTTTTTATGATCTTGTTAAATCTAAATTTGTTTCACCTATAGAGCCTGAATTAAGAGAGATGATTTTTCCTAAAGATATTGCCAATAAGGTTGATCATATAATAGAGTCGACAAAAAATATATCAAAGCAATTGTCTGATAATAAAATCGATATTAAGTATAACAATCTTTTATTGTCGGGCCCTTCGGGTACTGGTAAAACTATGTTATCTCAAGAGCTAGCAAAACGGTCTGGTATGAGTTATGCTTTAGTTAATGGGTCTTCTTTTTCAAAATTTAGCGAAAAAGACAGTATAAATGAAATGGACATTCTTTTTTCTTGGGCAAATAAAAGTAAAAGAGGATTACTTCTTGTTATTGATGAAGCGGATGCTTTTCTTTATAAGCGTGAGAATATGAAATCTAATAGTAAAGATTATAAGTTATTAAGTAATTTTTTAAGTCATACTAGTAAGTTAAGTGACAAAATTATGATTGTTTTATGTACTAATTATAAAGATCGTCTTGACAATGCTATTCTTAGTAGAATGGGAATTTGCTTAGAATTACCATTGCCTGGAGAGATAGAAAGAGCTAAGGTTTTGGCTTTATATAGAAATAAAATGCTTTTAAGTGCTGCCTATAATAGTAATGAGTTTATTGATTCAGTAAATTCTATTTTGACTGATACTAAAATAAACAGTATAGCTCAGCTAGCTCAAGGACTTTCAAATAGAGATTTAGAGAATATAATTAACTTTATTAAAGTGCAGACTATGTCTAAAGAAGATCAAGTTTTAACTCAAAATATAGTTGATGATGCAGTTAATATAATGTTGCAAAAATATAAAGATAAATAGTAAGTTGATTGAAAAATATTAAACAGTTTGTCTACAAATCCTAGACAAACTGTTTAATGAATAAACTAAGCTTATTTCTTTGCTTCTGCAGTTTCAGTAGCTTCTGTAGTTTCTGGTTTTGTTATATTATTTTCTTTTCCTTTTAAATTTTTATTTTCTGTATTTTCTTTAGCTTCTTGAACTGGGCATCTATATTCTGGCTTAAAAGCGTTTTTAAAATAATTTGTTGAGTATAAATTGCTCATGCTTAAAGAAGCTATAGCAAGTAATAGAATATTAAAAACTTTTATTTCCATTTTATTTTCTCCTTAATATTGTATATTATTAATATTTTAACTATTTTTTAGTCAAAAAATCAATATTTTTTATTAAAGCAAGATAATTTATTTTGAGATAAATATTAATATTTGTAAACATATTTTGTCTTTGTTTTAATTTCATCGTGACTAAATTAATGTTAATGTTAAAATAATAATAATGAATAGATATAAAATATTATAAATTTTATAGAGGAAATTATGAATTGCTTTGAGCGTACAACTGGCTGTGGTCTAGTTGATGAGAAATTTTTGAATAAAGTAATTACTTTATCTGGTTGGGTTAATAAACGTCGAGATCATGGAAATCTTATATTTATAGATTTAAGAGATAGATCAGGTATTATGCAAATAGTTTTTAATCCTGTTCAATCTCAGAATTCACATAATATTGCTCATACTTTAAGAGCAGAATATGTAATATCTGTTACAGGTAAAGTTGTAATGCGTGAGCCAGCTACTGTTAATAAAGAGCTTAGTACTGGTAAATTTGAGCTTCAAGTTGATTCTATAGTTATACTTAATAAGTCAAAGCTTTTGCCATTTTCTTTAGAAGAAGCTGATGATGTGGATGAAGAATTAAGATTAAAGTATCGTTATCTTGATTTGCGTAGACCTTCTATGTTGAAGAAGTTAGAAATCAGACATAAAATTATATTTGCGTTTCGTCAATTTTTAGATTCTGAAGGGTTTTATGAAGTTGAAACTCCAATTTTAACTAAAAATACAGCTGAAGGAGCTCGAGAATTTTTAGTACCTTCAAGAGTTCATAAGGGATATTTCTATGCTTTACCTCAGTCGCCACAACTTTATAAGCAAATTTTAATGGCTTCAGGGGTAGAGAAGTACTTTCAAATAGCTCGTTGTTTTCGTGACGAAGATTTAAGAGCAGATAGACAGCCAGAGTTTACTCAACTTGATTTAGAGATGTCATTTGTAAATGAGATCGATATTCAAAACCTTATAGAAAGACTTTTGAAATACATATTTAAAGAAATATTAAATATAGATATTAATTTACCTCTTAACAGAATTACTTATGACGAGGCTTTTAAATTATATGGTTCTGATAAACCTGATCTAAGATTTGATATGCCTATTTATGATCTTACTGAACTATTTGAAAATACTGAATTATATTTTTTAAAAAATGTAATTGATCAAAAGGGTAGGGTCGGAGCAGTTAAAGTTTCTAATTATCATTTTACAAGATCAGAGCTTGATCAACTTACTGAACAGGTTAAAAAAAGTGGCTCTCAAGGGCTTTTATGGATCAGAATTAATCAGGATGGAGAGTTAGAGTCTCCGGTATCTAAGTTTTTACCTAAAGATTTTGTTGATAATTTAAGAAAAATTATACCAGATATTATGTTTGGTGATACTATATTTTTAATAGCAGGACAATACAAAGATAGTTGGTCGAATTTAGGACGTTTAAGACTAGGGCTTGCTCAAAAACTTAATTTGATAGATTATAATCAAATAAATTTACTTTGGGTTACTGATTTTCCTTTGCTGGAGTATGATGAGAAAGAAAAAAGATGGTTTTCTGTTATGCATCCCTTTACTTCACCTCAACCCGGATGGGAAAATAAAAGACCTGAAGATATAAAATCTCGTGGTTATGATATAGTTTTTAACGGTGTAGAACTTGGGGGCGGTAATATCAGAATACATAATTCTGAAGTGCAAGAGAAAATATTTGAATTTTTAGGATTTGATAAATCTGAGATGAATAAACAATTTGGGTTTCTTTTACAAGCCCAAGAACTAGGATTTCCTCCTCATGGCGGAATCGCTTTAGGGGTTGATAGACTTGTAATGTTACTGTTAAAGTGTCAATCTATACGAGATGTAATTGCTTTTCCTAAAACTCAAAGTGGTCATGATCCTATGATGGATGCGCCTACTGAGGTTTCTCAAAATAAATTACTGGATTATGGATTAAAAATAGTAAAAGAAAATAAATAAGATTAAAAATGAAAAGTCTCATACGAGACTTTTCATAAATTATATTATCTTAAGCCACATCTTGAGCGTGAATCTTTATCCCATTGTTTACAGTAGCATATATTACTATTGGGATCATAGACTGGATTATCGCTAAGCGTTTTGCCCCTAAAATCGCATTTAGCAGAACAATAACAGATTGCTGCATTATGACATATATTAGCGTTTAATAAATTAAAGCATAGTAGATTAAGCGTTAGGAATAGTAAAGATTTTTTTAAAGATATAAGCATATTTTCCTCATATATTAAATTTTTATAATTTCATTATTAATTTAACATATTTTGTTTCAAATGTTCAATAATTTGGTTTAAAAATTCAATTAAGTTTCTCATTAAGATGCTTATACTTGTTTTAGAGAAAGATTTTTTTTATTGGTAAAATAGAGTAGTAATATTACTACTCTATTTTATTTAGTTATCAATCAAGATATTTTTTAAGTAATTCGTTTAGTATTTGTGGATCTGCGTTTCCTTGAGTTTTTTGCATAGCTTGTCCAACAAAGAATCCAAATAATTTAGTTTTGCCTGATTTATATTGTTCTACTTGTTTTGGATTAGCTTCTACTATCCCTTTAATTATCTTTTCTAGCTCTGCTGTATCCTCTATCTGTTCAAGTCCTTTTTCTTTTACTATATCTATTGGATCTTTAGTCTCATCTTGGCTCATGATTTCAAATATTTCTTGAGCGGCTCTATTATTAATTAGATTTTTATCATATAAATCGATAAGTTTTGCAAGCCGTTTAGGAGTAATTTTGCATTGGTTAAGTGGAATTTTCTGTTCTTTAACTGTTGAAAGAAGATTTCTTAAAATCCAATTAATTAAATGCTTACTTTGAGTATATTTTGAGGCTTCTTCATAATAGCTAAGAAGTTCTGTATCATTTACCAGGATTTCTGCTTCTGCTTGAGTTAATCCATTTTTTGATACTAGTATTTCAAATTTTTGATTTGGTAATACAGGTAGATTTTGTTTTATATTATTTATTTCTTCTTGTTCAATTTTGATGTATGGTAAATCAGGATCGTTAAAATACCTATAATCTGCTGCTTCCTCTTTGTTTCTCATTACTACAGTTTTTTTCTTATTAGTATCCCACAATCTTGTTTCTTGAATGACTCTTTGACCGGATTCAAGCAATTCTATTTGACGTTGTATTTCATATTCAATAGCGTCGCCAATAAATTTAAAAGAGTTGATATTTTTGAGTTCGCATTTAGTCCCTAGAGTTTGAGTATTTTTTTTCCTAACGGAGATGTTAGTATCAGCTCTAAATGCTCCTTCTTCCATGTTTGCAGTACTAATTTTTAAATATAGCATTATAAGTCTAAGTTGTTTTAAGTATTCTTTTGCTTCATATGAGCTTGATATTTCAGGACCGGTTACTATTTCAAGTAAAGGTGTTCCTGCTCTATTTAGATCTACAAAACTCTCGTTGTATTGACCATGAATATTTTTACCTGCATCTTCTTCTATATGAATTCTAACAATTGGTATATTTTTTATACTATTGTCTTCTAATCTAATTTGCACATAACCATTAGAGCATATAGGTATGTAATTTTGTGTTATTTGATAATTTTTTGGTAGATCCGGATAAAAATAATGCTTTCTATCAAATTTAGATATGTAAGCTATATCGCAATTAGTGCCAAGACCTGCTTTAATAGCACTAGTAATAACCTCTTTGTTCATTACAGGTAATGTACCTGGTTGTCCTGTACAAATTTGACATATGTTTGTATTAGGATTTTCGCTAAAATTATTATTACAAGGGCAGAAGATTTTGCTTTTTGTGTTTAATTGTACATGAACTTCTATACCTATATTTACTTCGTAATTATTATAAGCTAATTTTTTGTCAATCAATTTTTTACTCCTATGTTGAATAAAATTATATTAAATAATTTAACATAAAATTACTCTTTGTTGTATTAATTTATTTTGTATTTAAATTTATGTAAGTTAATAGCTTAAATAATTAATTTAAACAGAATTGTTTTATTGTCTATTGCGAATATATTGAATTTTTATTAAACAACTATTGCAAAATAGTATGATAAAATTTTATTATAATAAAAAAATAGTAAATATTAATAAAATGATTGTGAGACCTATGAGAATAAAAAAATTATTTTTTAAAATATTGACGGTTCTTAATTTATCTATAATGTTATATTCTAATTTACCTGCAGCTTGTTGTGGCGATGTGCAAAGAGGAGAAGGGCCTTATATGTGTCCTAACCCTAGTTGTAGTTGGCAAAGAAGTGATAGAAGATGTAACGATTCCAGTGAATGTTGTCCAGGGTACTACTGTTCCGGGTTTGGTTATTGTGAACCTTGTAGGTAATTATTGAGAAATAGATTTTGGTTATTAACTTAATTTTTTATTTATAGAAAATGAAAAAACCTATAATATTGATTATAATAAATACTTTGCTAATATTTTCCAGACTTTTTTCTATGCAATCTGCTGATGTTATTAGGGATTATTTGAATTTAAGTTTATCTGATATAATTAATATTTTAATAAAAAATCAAACCTCAGATATAAATTTATTAAATTTTTTAGATCTTATTCTAATTAAATCTATACAAGAATCTAATATAAAGATTTTAAAATATATGATAAAAGATCTGAAATTAGATATTGATAAATTATATTATGATTTTACTCCTTTAATGATTGCCTCTTTAGAAGGTAGCGACGAAATAGTAGAAAAGCTTCTTGAGTGGGGAGCTAATCCTAATGTGCAGAATAGCTTAGGAGATACTGCTTTAATTTATGCTGTTCAAAATCGGGATTCTTTAATAACTGCTTTACTATTAAAAAACAAAAAAGTAGATAAAAATCTTCAAAATAAAGAAGATAAAATTGCTTTAGCTTATGCTACTTCTTTTCCTGAAATAAAGTATTTATTCAATTACTATAAATGCAATAAATAATTAAATTTAAGTATTATATCCAAATTATTTAAATATAATAGATTAAGTTAATTAAGTATTTATTGCATTTAACATTTATCTTAAAAGTAATTGATCTCTTAATGTAGTTTTTTTAATGAAAATTATTAAAAGTAAGTTATTTTGCTAAATATTAAATTTGTTTATTTTAATCTATTTATTTACTTTATTACTTATCTAAAAATATTAGATTTATTATGAATGTTATATTTATTGTAAATTAAGTAATTATTATTTGAGTTAATTACTGGTATTTATTTTATATATATAGTTTGCTGTTTATTACTTTTTTATTAATTTTGTTCAAATTATTAAAATATATACATTATATTAAATTGTTTAATTTATTCTTAAGATTAATTTTAATTAAAATACCTCTTTATATTAAATTAAATAAATATTGATAAAACCCTTAATAGTGGTATATGTTCTCATTATGATTTTTAATTTTAATATTATATTTTAATTATTTAAGTAAATATAATAAAAGGAGATGTTTATGAGAAAGATTGCAATTATTAATCAAAAAGGTGGTAGCGGAAAAACTACAACTTCTGTGAATCTGTCAGCAGCTTTAGCGCATTTAGGTAAAAAAGTACTTTTAATAGATTTAGATCCTCAAGCATCCGCTACTTCTTGGCTAGGTGCTCCTACTACCGAAAAAGATTTAGTCAAAGTTATTCTTGAGAATGTAAATATAAATAATATTATAAAAGATAGTTATCATGAAAATATAAAACTGGTAGCTTCTTCTTCATGGCTTATTACTCTTGAAAAGCAGCTATTTAATGAAGTAGGTGCAGAAACGATATTAAAACAAAGATTAGAAGTTTTA
The DNA here is from genome assembly GCF_000513475.1 of Candidatus Babela massiliensis. GTDB lineage: Bacteria > Babelota > Babeliae > Babelales > Babelaceae > Babela > Babela massiliensis. Next base: position 636,843 of record NC_023003.1, on the reverse strand, counting down.
GATTACAATAAATGGGATTATGTAATTATAGATTGTCCTCCTACCTTAGGTTTGATTACTATTAATATATTAAATGCTTGTTCTGAGGTCATAGTACCTGTTGAGTCAAGAGTTATGGCTCTTGCTGGATTAGTTCAACTAATGCAGACAATAGATGTTGTAAAATCAAGATTAAATAGCAACCTAAAAATCGCAGGAGTTGTTGCTTGCCGTGTTGATTTAAGAACTAAACATTCAAAAGAAGTTCTTGATGAACTTAAAAATAAATTTAGTAGATTAGTTTATAATACTATTATTAGAGAGAACATAAGATTATCTGAAGCTCCTTCTTTTTGTAAAACTATACTTGAATATGATCATCTTTCAAATGGAGCTAAAGATTATGTAGAACTGGCAAAAGAAGTAATAAATCAAGAAAATATTTTATTTACATCTCAAAACAATAAAAATAGTAATCTTAATATAAGTATTTAGAGGTATTTAGATGAGCAAATTAATTAAGCAAAAGACTATAGGCATTAATCCTCTTGATGAGTATCTTTCATATAGTTCAAACTTAGAAAATAAAGAAACTACCAATAGCATTGATATGCAACAAAATAAAGATAATAATATTGATTTAATAGTGAAATCGACTATTAAAAAAGAAAGAATAACTTTACATATTTCTTCTGATATTATTAACAAAATAAAAAATGTAGTTTATTGGGAACCAGGGCTTACAATGGCAGCTTTTGCTGAACTAGCTCTTTATAAAGCTTTAAATGATCTAGAGCAAGAAAGAGGAGAGCCTTATCCTGAGAGAAAGACTCATAATTTAAGATTAGGGCGTCCAATAAAGTAGAAAATTGTCACCTGAGATATAATAATCTCAGGTATACTTTAAATGTCTGGAGTAAGTAATTAATTGGAGAGACTTTGATACTTAATATTTATATATTCAGTAAATTAGATTTTATAAAAATTTTAATATTAAATTTATTTTTGATAAATACTTTTTATCCTTGTTTTTTAAGCTTTCAATCTAGTGAAATAATCTATTCAAATGAACAATTTCAATTATTTAACCACTTACCTGCAGATATTTTTTTACATATTATTAATTATTTTGATTTAGAAGATTATGAGTATAATATTTTAAAGGAACATTATTTAGCACAGTTTAAAGCTACAGTTATTATTACTAAAAAAGCTGATGAAGCTCTGATTAGATTTTATGTAAGATCATTAAACCTTAAAAATCTATATCAAATGTCTAAAATATTAGGTCAAAAATATAAAAAATTAAATCACAATTTTCCTCATTATCAAGTCTTACTTAAATCTTATGATAAAATTTTATTAGAATTTAATAATTTATATAAAGAGTATGAAGACTTTCATAATTTATTTAAAAGCTATTTTTTCAAGAACAAATTTAATAAATTTAAAGAAAAATTTAACAGTTATGTAGACCATAAAATTTTAAAAGAGAATAGCTCAAGAGAAAAAAAGATTAATTACAGTAAAGCTCTAATTATATTATATTCTCTTAAAACTGATTTAAAACTATTGATATTTAAAAAATTTTTAAGGTCAAGCATAGTATTATGGCATATTTTTTTTATATTACTATCACCCCTTTGTTTATTGTTTTACGATAAAGATCTAACTTTTGCTATTTCTACCTTTTTATTTATATCTTTATCAGCAACTTTGAGGATAAAAAATAATCTTTATCCTAATATTTATCAAAGTCCTGTTGATGAAACTTTATTAGAATTTGATAAAATAATTGATGATGTTAATAATACAATAAAATTACTTTAAATACTCTAGCTTATAAGCCTCTATTCCATTTAGATCTTTTGATATTAACGTTATTTTTGATTTATAATTTTTTTCAAGTTGTAGAATCGAATTATATTCATTATTAGTGATATAATGAAATATCGAAGGATGTAAAGTAAGTAATATATTAGTTCCTGGTTTTCTTTTTTCTAGTTCTTCTTTTATTTTTCTTAAAATAGCAAAAGATTCATTTTGTATTGATTTAGTAAAGCCAAGACCGTGACAATTTGAGCATTGATTAGTTAATTGCTGTATAAGTGTTTTGCCTGATCTTTTACGTGTCATTTGAACAAGTCCGAATTCTGATATTTTGAGTAAAACCGATTGAAACTTATCTTTTTCTTTAAGAGCCTTTTCAAAATGTCTGAATAGTTTTTGTTTGTTTGCATGGTTAGACATATCGATAAAGTCAATTACGATAAGACCGCCTATATTTCTTAATCTTAGTTGTCTTGTAATTTCTTCAGATGCTTCGATATTAGTTTTCAATATTGTTTCTTCTAAGTTCGATTGTCCTGTATATCTACCGGTATTAACGTCCACAACTGTCATTGCTTCAGTAGTTTCTATTACTATTGAGCCGCCTGATTTTAAATATACTTTCTTTTCAAGTGCTTGTTCTATTTGCTTTTCAATATTATATTTTTCAAATAAGCTTGGAGGACCTTCATAATATTTTATTTTATGAGTATATTCTGGAGCAATTTGTTTAACGAATTTATATATTCTGGTTTGTGCATCTTTATTATCGGTTATAACCGATTCTACGTCATTATCTAAATAATCTCTCACTACTTGAAGAGATAAATCTAAATCTTGATAAATTTTTTCTTTAGGATTTGCTTCTTTAAATTTTCTTTGAATGATGTTCCAATTTTCTATTAAATAATTTAAATCCTGTAAAATTTCACTTTCGTTTTTAAATTCTGATGTAGTTCTTATTATGACGCCCATAGATTTTGGTAAATTATTAAGAAGAATCTCTTTTAATCTTTGTCTTTCGTCTTTTGATTCGATTTTTTTTGATATACCAATACGTGGTATATTTGGCATTAAGACTAGAAAGCGTCCTGGCAAAGTAAAGCAAGTGGTAAGCTTAGCGCCTTTTTCATAAACAGGTTCTTTACTGACTTGTACTAATATAGTTTCGCCTTCTTTTAGTATTTTGCTTATATCAGGTTGTTGATATTGTTCTGGTTTTTGTTCTTCTTCATCATCGATATTTTCAAGGTGCTCATTTAATTCCATTTTTTTAATTGAGAGATCCCTATCTATTTCTGATATGTGTAAGAATCCCGCTCTTTCTTGGCCTATGTCAACGAATGCTGTTTGTATTCCTGGAAGAACTTTAGTTATTATACCTTTGAAAAAGCTTCTTTCAAGTGGTTCTATATTCTTAGACCAAAAGTATATGTTTTGAAGCTCATCATCTTGTGTTATGGCAACCCTGGTTTGCCATGTGTCTTCATTTATTAAAATTTTTTTCATTTTTTATTTAATTCTTTTTCAATACTATAAATTTTATTATCACTTTATATTTTATAAATTTAATATAACACATAATATACTTTTGTTGTAATTTAAGTAGAAAAATAATAAAAATTGTGATACATTGCTTGAATAAGTTTTAAAAATTTAGTTATTTTGATAATTGAGGTAAATTTTGTGACCAAAATTTTGACTTTAGTTGTATTAAAGATTATAAAATTTTTATTTAACGCAGAAAATAAAAATTTAGTAAATATAACTATTTATTTACCTAATCAATTAAGAATAATATCTGTAGATTCTATAAAATTTTTAAGTAAAATTATTTCAAGATAATAAATCTTTTAATGAAATTGGTCAAGATTTATATAAATATAATTAGAATCTAACTTGAAATTTTTTTTAAATAGTTTAATAAGTTTTAGTTGAGGTATTGAAAACTATTGCTAAATATTTTTAAATGGTAGAGTATTTATTGATAGAAATTATCTAAAACTAAATTTTTATGTTTATAAGTAAAGAAAATTAGGAATTTAATAATTTCGGTTTACAAGAAAAGAAAAGTTAAATATTAATTATAATAGGTAAATTGTCAAATTTTAAAACATATGGGAGTACATATGAATAAAAAATTTTTATTTCTATTAATTGCATTACCGACTATTCCTGCTTGTTTCTGGAGAAGAAGTCCAGTAAATAATTGTATAGTTAGTGAACCTGCACCTGTGGAAATTGTAGAACCCTGTAACGATTATAAATATAATGCGGAAGTTCAATCTTATCAACCAAGCTGTCAAGATACTCAATATGTAAATTTAGCACCTGAGACTCAATGCTTTGATAATTTAGTTGAAGCTGATGAATATGAATATGAGCCTTTAGTTGCTGAAAGTCATGATTTAGGATATTTATATCAAGATGAAGATGACTGTGATGAATATGAATATGAGTATGCTGATGAAGATGATTATGAAAATGCTCCTATTGAAAATGTAGAATATAAAGCTGATTATGGCGATGATTATGAGCCACAATATGCAAATCAAGAAGATGCTCAAGATTTAGATTATACTCAAACAGAAGAAGAGCTTGAAAACGATTATGAGCAAGATCAAGATAATAATGATCATGAAGAAGAGTTTGAAAATGATGAACAAGAAGATAGTGATGAAGATGATGATTTAGAATTAGGAGATCTTGCTGAATTAGAAGAGCCTGGATTTAAAGAAATTATTTTTAATTTTAACGAAAAAGAAATTAAAAATGATCAAGAGGAAATGTTAAAAAATAATTTAGGTAAGATTAAACAGCTTGCTCTTTCAGGACATAAGATAGTAGTTGAAGGCCATGCTAATCAAACCCCTGATTCAGAAGATAATAATTTGACCATTTCTCGTCAAAGAGCTGAATCTGTTGCTAATTATTTAGTTCAGAACGGAATTGACCAGGAAGATATTCAAATATTGGCTCATGGTAGCAAAATGCCTTTAATTGAAGAAAATGGTATAGAAGGTCAATCACTTAACAGCCGCGTTGAGATCTATTCTTATAAAGAAGCATAGTAAAGTTTTTTAATGTAAGCCGCTATTAATATATGCGGCTTTTTAATTTTTTTAGTTTATTGAGATAAGTAAGTATGTTTAGTAAATTTAAAATATCAATCTATTTTGTTCTTATTCTTTTATTTAATTTAGGGTTTTCCCTTGATAAACCTGATCATATAATTGTTGATACTGTTTATGGTACAGAAATGATTTCGGATCCGGTTATTATTGATTTAATTAATAATTATTATTTTCAAAGATTAAAAAGAGTAAACCAGTATGGAGTTGATTTTTATATTTATAAGCCTGAAGAATATACAAGATATGATCATTCTTTAGGAGTGTTCTTGCTTTCAAGAAAGTATGGAGCTTCACTTAAAGAGCAAGTTGCTAGTTTATTACATGATGTATCTCACACAGCTTTTTCTCATGTGGCAGATTTTTTATTTAATAAAGCTGATTCTAAAGATTCATACCAGGATGACATTCATTACGAATTTATAAAAAATACTAGCTTAAAAGAAGTTTTAAAAAAACATGGATTTAAGATTAAAGATATAGTACATAAAAGTAAAAGCTTCAGACGGCTAGAGGCTGATATACCTGATATATGTGCTGATCGTCTTGAATATAATCTTTATGGAGGCCTTTTAGAAGGGTTAATTAATAAAAATGATATTAATTCTATACTTGAAAATTTAAAATTTGAAGATGGACAATGGTTTTTTATAAATAGTTATTATGCAAGAAAATTTGCTGATATTACAATCTATTTAACTAAATATAGGTGGGGCTCTCACGATAATGCTGTACGAAATACTTTATTTGCTAATGTTTTAAAAACAGCGGTAGAAATTAAGCTTATAGACTTTAAAGATATTTCTTATGGGTTTGATGATGAGATTTGGTCTAAACTGCTATTATGTGATGATCCTTTTATCAAAAAAGGCATTGATAAACTAGTAAATTTTAAGAATAGCTTTGTAGTAAATAGAGAAAATTTTGATTTATTTTTAAAACCTAAATGTCGAGCTGTAGATCCTTTAGTAAAAATTGGTAATAAATTAATACGCTTAAGTTCTATAGATCAAGAATTTAAAACAAGATTAGATTATCTGAAAGATTTGTTATCTCAAGGTCTTTGTATAAAATTTATTTAACTTACATTATATGTTTTTTTATTTTATGATTCTCTAAACTATTAGATCTTCTTGAGCTAAATCCACATCTATCACATGTAAATCGCTCAGGGGAGTTGCTTTTTTTATGAATTCTTTTAATGTGTAAATCCAATTTTGATTTACTGGTAAAAGTTTTTGCACAGCTAGGATATGTGCATGTGTTATGAACTTCTTTTGTGTGTTTGGTTAAACGTATTGTATATTTTGTTTTAAATTTACAATTTTTAAAGTCACATGTAAGAAAATTGTTTTCTTTTTTACTAAAATTACCTAAGAATTCAAAAATTTTAGGTTGTCTTTTTTTAGTTTCATAATCATTAGTAAGATCATAAAATTCGCGTTCTAACTCAGCTTTATTTTCAATAGCTTCTGTTTTTGATTCTGTTTCACTTTCAGATAAAGATATTTGTTCATCATCTAAAAGTGCAAATAAAGTATTAATATCTTGGGCTTCTATATAAGATTGATTTTGCTCTACAGTTTGAAAATTTTCTTTGTCGTTATCCGAATCAGTGTCAATTTCTTCTTCATCATCTATAAGTTTAAATCCTCCATCTTCTTCAATAGATTCTACTTGAGCAAGGCTTGTTTTTTTACTATTTAAATGATTGCTAAAAGTTTCTTTTATTTGAGAAAAATTAGGGCTTTGGGTAGCATAATCAAGAGCGGTTTTATTATAAGCATCTTGAATAGTTAAATCAGGATTTTGTTGTAATAAAAGAGAGATAAGATCTAAATTGCCACTTTGACAAGCAAGCATTAAAGCGGTTTTGCCAAAAGTATTTTGAGCGTTGATATCAGCACCTAATTCTAAGGCTTTAAGAGTGCTGTTAATATTATTATTTTTAACAAACATTAATAAAGCATGATTAATAGGTGAATATGATTGATCATTATCGATTCTCATTGACAATGATATATTACTTACTAAAAGTATAGTAATGATTAATGATTTTATTATAAATTTCATAAGATTAACCTTTAAATATATAATTATATTTTGTTATTTGAATAACATTTTTATTATTTTGTATATATTATATATTTTAGTCATAATATCATATTTGTCAATATTTTGAACTAGCATTAATAATAGCTATTTAAAGTTCTATTTTAAATTAGGCTTATAGATTGTTAATGAGAAGGGTGATTTGTATTGAGTTATTTACCTACGCAAAATTCTTTAAATACCATATCAAGACCAGCTTCGCTTACAGTTTTACCTGTAAGATCAGATATAGTTTCGATAATATTATTTAAATGATAGGCAACTAGTTCATGATGAACCATATCATTATTAAACATCTCTATAACTGTATTAATTTGATTTTCAATATTAATCAAATTATTGAAATGTCTCTTGTTGAGTAAAAATGGTGATTCTATAGAACTAAATAATTCTAAAATTTTAAGTTCTATATTTTGTTCTAGAGTATTAAAGTTTTCTTTTGTATTACTAGAAATCTTTATGGGCTTATGAACGTCAAAAATTCTATTTAACGAAGTTTTATTTTCTAAGTCGATTTTGTTTGCAATCAATATGATCTTTTTTGAATATTGATTAAGAAGTTCTTTATAAACTTTTTCTTCTTCTTGATTTATTTCTCTTGATTGATCAAATATTAGAAGGATAATATCTGCTTTTGCAGCTTCTTCAAAGGATTTTTTTATTCCTTCTTGCTCTATAATATCATCTGTTTGACGCAATCCAGCAGTATCTATTAAAGTACAATAATTGCCATTTAGATATATTCCTGATTCTATTGCATCTCGAGTAGTGCCTGCTATATTTGTAACAATTGCTCTTTTTTGATTAAGTAAGTTGTTAAATATAGATGATTTTCCAGCATTGACAGAACCGATTAAAGCGATACGTATACCTTGTCGAATTTGTTGTTGTTCATCAAAAGTCTTTTTTAAAATTTTTATATCTTTGACTAATTTTAATAAATGGTCTTTTATCTGTTGATTGAAATTTACTTCTTCATCTAGAAATTCAAATGTTGCTTGGCTCCATGCCAGAGTTCTTATGAGTTCTTTTTCTAGTTTATAAATCCAATTGGAGAAACTACCTTGTAATTGTGATAAAGATTTTTTTAAGGCTAGCTGTGTATTGGCATGAATGAGCTCATTGATAGCTTCAGCTTGGATTAGATCGATTTTGTCATTTAAAAATGCTCTTTTAGTGAATTCGCCTTCTTGTGCTAATCGAGCTCCATGCTTTACGGCTTGAGATATTATCTTTTGAATTATAAAAGGATTATTATGACAAGTTATTTCTATGGTATTTTGTCCTGTAAAAGTTTTTGGACCATCCATTATTATGAACATAACTTGATCTATTTTATTGTTTTGGTCATCGATTACAAAGCCAAAATTTACAGTTCCAGATGACAAATTTTCTATGTTATTATTCGGTAAGTAAGATATTTTAGATACCACTTCTCGTACGTTTGATCCACAAAGTCTTACTAAAGCTATAGCGCCTTTGCCATTTGGAGTGCATTGAGCAATTATTGTTTCTTGATCTCTTGTTAACATGTTACTTTTAAAAACCAACAAATATAATTCTATATCCTTTTAGAGGTCTTCTGTATTGTTTCTTGAGCATTTGTAACATTAAAGTCGATAGACTTGAAAATAATTGTTTCTCTTTAGTTTTGTCTAAAAAAATAGGATTTTGGAAGTATATTTTTAGATGAAAATTGTCTTGAGTAATCGAAAAATTAATCTTATCTTCTTGTTTGTCATTAATATCTGATAATACTTGTTCGAGCCAATTTGTGATTGTGCCCATCATTTGTTGGGTCCATATAGATTGGCTTGGTTTTTCTGAGTTATGTTTCTTTGTTTCTTTTTTATCTAATTTTTCAAGATTACTGTTACTATTTTTTTGTTCTAATTGTTCTTGTTCTTTAATTTGAACAGACGATTTTGGTTGTTGCTTGTTTATAATTACAGGTTTTTCTCTCTTTACTTCCTGATGTACTTTATTATCGCTAAAGAAGATACCAATTTTAGCTGATTTTATAGTTATGCCAAAGAAGTTTTTCTTGGGCTCTTCAAATATTTTCACTGAAAATTCTTTGGGTTTGCCTGCTTTTAACCACCCGTTTTCTATAGCTTTTGATATAGAGGAAGCTTCTTCTATAATAGATTTCATTTTTTACCTTAAAATGCTTAAAAATATAATTTTCAAATTAGAAAGATCAGACATAAATGGTGATGGATTTATCATGATAATTTAGATTATTAAATCTGGAGCGGGAAACGGGACTCGAACCCGCGACCTTTGCCTTGGCAAGGCAACGCTCTACCAATTGAGCTATTCCCGCATATTTAAATTAATAATATCATAAATAATTCTTTTGTCAATTTTAAGTATAAATCTAGGTTAAATTATCATTGATAAATTTATAAGTAAATTTCTTTGTTATAATAAATATAAATAAAATAAACATATTAATTCATTGGCATTTCTTGATAAAATATGCTATTATTAATAATAAATAATTAAGTTTCTAATTTAATAAAGAAAGTTTTTTATGAAAATTAATTTATGCCTTTTAAAGGCTTTAATTTTTGCTATAACTACTAATGTTACTCAGGCTATGGTGTTAGATTTATTTGAACTTAGTAATGGCCTGACAAGTTATACTAATATTCTTGAACATCAATCAAAATCCTTTTTGTTAAGTAAATTTTTAAAAAACAAAACTTTTAAAAATATTTTAACTGAAGATCAAATAGATAAACTTCATGTTAATCCTAGTCAAACTATTCTCTTATCTTTTGATGAGGATAAAGATATTTATCAATTAAGGGTATTAAATCAGTCTGGCCTTTCATGTGGGTATCATGCTATTAAAAATTATCTTTGGATGCTTAAATCCTTAAATTCTTCGTTAGATCGATTTGGAAAATGTTATTTTGCAATGTTAAGTGAAGATTTATATAACAAATATCAATCAGAAACCGGTTGTCCACCTCGCGAATCCATAGCTCCTTATCAAGATGCAGTAATTAATAAAATTAAGAATAATGAAATTACTTGTGCTTTTGATAATCAAAATCCCTGTATACCAAAGGAAAGCAGTAAATATATTAATGATTTCTTATATATAGCATTCTCAGTTTATGGAGGTAGCTCCTTTCTTCAAGACATAGAAAAAGTAGCAAAAGAAATTATTATAGATTTAGAATCTGTCAATTCAGATTATAATCAATTTGCTTATGAAGTTGCTGTTTTATCTGGTAATAATACTTTGTTGGATACTTTATATAGAAGATCTAATGAATTTTTAACAAATAGTGATTTTGTTTTAGGCATTAACTTTAATGTGTGGACTTCAATGGATCATGCTGTTTGTTTGATAGTTAATAAAGTGCAAAATAATGAGGAGTATTTATTTTTAGATTCTTTGAATAAAGATTTCAAAACTGCTTATCAAGGAAGGTACTTACAAGCTATAGATACTATTAAATCTTTTTTATCTAGAAAAGATTATTATGAAAATGCCTTAGTTAGATACACTTATGTAACTATAAAATATTATATCGATAAATTTTTTACTACCAATAAAGCAGGAGTAATTAGAATTTTTAATACGCATTTGCCAAAAATTAATAGATTTAATTTGAAAAATAATAATCTGTATATTAATGTTTATAAAAAACATTTTATAGACTTAATAAATAATTATAAAAATCAAAATATTGATCAAACTGAGCAATATGATAGACTCTTGTCTGAGATAGTTTAAAACTATTAAAATATTATAATATTCAAGAAAATAATAATGATCAACTATTTATCAGGAATAGTTAGTAACATAGAATCTCAAGTTATTACTATTAAAAATTGCGGATTTGGTTTTTTGGTATCGGTTCCAAATGAAACAATTTATGCTATTAATCAAGAAGTTAATTTGGAAATATATTTTTATTGGAGTCAAGAAAATGGGCCACAATTTTTTGGATTTGAATCTAAATCTCAAAGAGATATATTTTCTTTATTAATAAGTTGTTCTGGTGTAGGTCCTAAATTGGCACTTTTGATATTAAGTCAAATGAGTCCTTCAGATTTTTTGAATGCTATTGTTTTTGCTGATGTTAAAGCATTGAGTAGTATTAATGGTATAGGATCTAAAAAGGCTGAAATGCTGATTATGCAACTTAAAGATAAAGTTGATAAAATTTCCTATTCCAAAGATAAAGATGTTGCGATTACAAAGTTAAAAGAAGTTTCTGATGTTTTAACCTCTTTAAATTATTCAAAACCTGAAATTTCTATTGCTTTAGATTCTATAAAAAAAGATCCTAATTTCTCTAATTTTACTTTTGACGAGCTGTTGCGAAAATCTTTATCTACTTTGGTAAAAAAATATTGATGGTAACTCTATCAGTTTGACGCTTCTTAACTATTCTGTTAATATCAGTTTTATAAAATTAAAATCTATTTTCTATATTAATTAATACTAAATTTAATTTAATATTAACTTTGGAAGTATTATGAATGTTCTTTTATCTTGTTATTCTTTTATTTTAAACTTTCACTCTTATTTGGCAGTTCCTTCAGTTATTATATTTTTGAGTGTTGCTATTATTTTAACTATCAAAATGGGATTTCCTCAGTTTAGAGCTTTTACAAGATTTAAAGAATTATTAAAGAATGGGGTCAAAGAACAATATAACTCAAAAGTTAACAGTATTAGTCCCATGCAGGCTTTATTTACTTCTCTTTCGACTACAATTGGTATAGGCAATATTGTTGGACCTTCCATTGCTATAAGTTTAGGAGGACCTGGAGCTCTTTTTTGGTTAATAGTTTATATATTTCTTGGTTCTGTTACTAAATTAGTAGAAGTAACTTTTGCTGTTTATTCCCGAAAAGTTTCTCAAAATGGCAACATAGTAGGTGGTCCTACTCAATATTTAAGTATGATTAATCCATATTTAGGTAAGTGGTATGCGATTTTAACTATTTTTTTATTTACTATCTGGTCTAGCATTCAAGTTAATACTATTTCTTGTATAGGTTATACTGAAGGTATTCCTAAATGGATAACTGGATTAGTTGCTGTTTTAATTTTGCTATTTGTTCTTTTGGGGGGAGTTAAAAGAATTAGCTCTATTTTAAGTAAACTGGTTCCCTTTTTATTCATTATTTATTTTGTTTTTGCTCTTTTTATACTATTTAAAGATATTAATGCATTGATTAATGCTTTTAAAAGTATTTTATTATGTGCATTTTCTAGTAATTCAATATGTGGCGGTATTCTTGGTATTTCATTTTTTAATGCGTTAAAAGAAGGAACTTACAAGGGGATATTTATAACAGAATCTGGTCTTGGTACTTCTTCTATTGCTCATGCATTATCAGATGTTAAAAGGCCTGTAGATCAAGGTATTTTGGCTATGTATTCAAGCTTTACTAACATTGTTCTATGTTTACTTTCAGGTCTTATTACTCTTGTGACAGGAGTTTGGTCTTCTAATGAAATAACCAATACTTTAGTATATCAAGCATTTAAAATGCATTCTCCTTCTTTTGTAATTCAAATTATTTTAATTATGAGTTTGTTTCTTTTTGTTATTACATCTTTAATAGGAAATACTTTTAATGGGGGTCAAAGTTTTGCTGCTGTAACTAATGATAAATATATGAAAGTATATTATATAATAGCAAGTATAGTTGCATTTTCGGGAGCTCTTGCAAAAATGACATTTTTATGGAATCTGATGGATGTAGTGTTAGCCTTTGTTGCTATCTTGAACTTAACCGGATTGTTAATTTTAGCTTTTAAGCATAGTGATGTATTGAAGATTTAATTTGATACTATCTTAGGCATTTTGAATTAGTAATTCTTTATTACTTATTTTATTAAGCATATCTTGAAAATCCATAGAGCTATCTATAATTTCTTTTGGAGTTTCTGTGTTTGAAAAGTTTAATTCTTGAAATATTAAATGTTTTAAAAGTAAATTATTGTCTTTTAATGCTTCAGTTATTAGTAATTTTAAAAGATTTTCTTGTTTAGCTTCTTTATTTTTTACTAAAGTATATAACTTTATTAAGTAAAGATGATCCATGAAATAGTAATAGCCTCTTACTGATGCTATAGTTTTAACTTTTTTGATTAAGCCTTTAATTTCTGTCTCAGAAAAGTGCTCTATTATTTTTTTATCTGAATACAATTTATTATAAAATACGCTAAAAGCGATCTCATAATTTTTTATTAAACCACTTTTTATAAAATTTATTATATTGATGTCATTATAATTAGAAACCATGTTGATTAATAATATATTTACTAATGGATGAGTAGCATTTTTTGATAAATCTGAGATATAAATATTTGTTTTTTTTTGATCAAATTTTAAGCTTGAATAGATTCTTATTAACATTAATTTTGCTTTTATATCTGATTCATTGACTTTTAATGCATTTATATAAGAGTCTTCTAAAATTTCTATTTCTTTTTCAAAAAGTATCTTAACAATACGCGGACAGTATTCATATACTTTAATAATTATCGATAAAGAAGAATCTAGAGAAAAATATTCTATTTGTTCGGTAGATATTATTTCTTGAAATACTTTTAAGTAGTCACTATTATCAAGAAACATATCTAATTTGTCTATTAATTTAAGACTGTTAGTTATATCTTGAATGCTATGTATTTCTATGGAGGTTAAAAATAGTTCTTTTAATCTTTGAGGTAATTCTCTTGATTCAATCTCTCTTACTTTATGTATGTATTCTTCTAAATCATAATTAACATATTCAATTTTGATATTTTTATTTAAAATATATTTAGTACATTGATATACTAAGTTTTTTGGTTGGAAATAAATATATTTATTTTTTATCTCATTTTCAGAATTGAGTCCTAAAAAGTAAAGATTAATTAATATTATTTTATAGATTCTATTTAACATTTGTTAGAGCTTTATTAGTTTTTATTTACTATTTTGACAATTATAATAGGTTTGAAACTTTTTTACTATGTTTTTCATTAAATCGCAATTATATTCATATTGCGCTAAATATAGTTCATTTTGATAAATATGGTATAGTTTAGTATATGCAAGATAGCATCCCCCTTTAAGAGAATTATTAAGGTACTTATAAGCTTTTATTTTATTGTCTTTTAAGAGATTATAGAGTCCTAGATAAAAGAATCCACGACTTTTAATTACTTTGTGATTACTATTTATTAATTCTTTAAAATATTTTGGAGTAACCTCTATTATGTTTTTAGGGATTTCTTCTGTTAAGCATAATTCATAACATTTTATTAGTGCTTTTCCTAATAACATATAAGACATTAGATATTGACTATTAAGTGTTTTTTCTAAATGTACCATTGCATTATGTAAATCTAAATTTTCTATCTTCATATTGGCAAGTATTAAGTGTATTTCCGGACAATTATACTTTATAGGTAATTGAGAAAATTTGTTAAATTCTGACATGTTTTTGTTAATTACACTTATGAATGACAAAATAGTTAAATCTTTTATATCGTTATAGTTGTTATAAATTTTTTTAAGTATCTCTAATTCTATGCTAAATATATTATTAAGTTTAAGTTCATTTACTAATGTGCTTATGATAGCCAGAGAAGGTTGCCATGTAAAAAATTCTTGAGGGATGGAGATGATACGTTCTTTTAGGAAATTGCTTTCTTCCTTATTTAAAATATTATCTATTTTATCTATGACTTCTAATGCTATTTTTATTATGTTTAGGTTGTACTTTGGTATTAGATCTATAAATTTTTCTTGAAGTTGTTTTGGTAATTTTCTTGAGTATATTTTTTTATACTTTTCCAAGTATTCTTCTAGGTCTTTGTTTATTTGAAGTGATTTTTCTATTTTATCAGAATTATTTGTGATAAATATTGCTGTTTGCTCTAACAAACTCTTTGGTTGGTATATAATTTCTGATAATAAAGGTTTAAAATATGAAATAACTAGTGACAATAGACATTTAATAATACTTTTCATATTATCTCCAATTTTGAGTTGGTATTTTTTATGTCTTATCAAAAGCTGATTTATATCTATATTTTAGCAGTTTAATTTTCTAAAAATATATTATTTTTCTTAAAATCAAACCATTAGCAGGAGCGGTAAATAGATTTTGTTCAGGATTAGGTTTTTTAAGAGCTACCTTTAATTCATTAATATTTCGTTTTTTAGAATTAGCTATTTCAAGACAAGCACCCACTATTCTTCTAATCATATAGCGTAAAAATGATTTGCCTTTAACTTGTATTTGATAGATTTTATATCTTTTGAGATATACTAAAGATATGGAATCTATTGTTCTTATAGTAGACTCTTGCTCATAACCTGTACAGAATGATCTGAAATCATGTGTACCTACAAATATATTAAGAGCTACTTTCAGTTTATCAAAATCTATTGAATGTCTATAAGATTTTAATGAATAGACATAATTGCTAATCAAAGGAATAGCTTTTTGTGTTGTAAAATTATAGTAATAAGTCTTTTGTTTTACTTTAGCTCTAGGATGAAACTCAGAATTAACTAGCTCTATAGATCTAATTAAAATATTGCTTGGAAGCAAATTGTTCCAAGCTTTAATTAAAATTTCTGGTTTTATATTGATATCGGTTTCAAATTTAGCAACTTGCCCAAGAGCATGAACACCAGAATCGGTGCGTGATGCACCGATAATTTTTATATTTTTTTTAAAAACAGCTTTAAATTGCTTTTCAAGCATATGAGAAATAGTTACTTTGTCAGGTTGAATTTGCCAACCATAGTAATCAGTTCCATCATAGGAGACAACAATTTTATAAGTTTTCATAAATGTTAATATGTGTTCTTAAATTATTTTCTCATTGAGGCTCTTAAGACCTTTTTACGTAATCTAATCGATTGCGGAGTTACTTCGATAAGTTCATCCGGCTGAATCCATTCCATACATGTTTCTAGATCCATTTTTCTTGGCGGATCTAATTTAACAGCATCATCGGTTCCAGAAGCTCTCATATTGGTTAACTTCTTCTGTTTGGTTGGGTTAACATCTAGATCATTATCTCTACTATGTTCTCCAATAATCATACCTTGATATACTTTATCTCCAGGAGCAACAAATAATGTACCACGTTCTTGTAAAGTATCTAAAGCATAAGCTGTTACTGATCCATTATCCATGGAAACTAGAGCTCCTTTAGTTCTAGTTATAATATCACCTTTATATGGTTGATATCCTAAAAAGCTAAAGTTAGCAATTCCAGTACCGCGGGTATCAGTTAGAAATTGACCTCTAAATCCTAATAATCCTCTTGAAGGAACTTCAAATTCTATCTTAACTCTACCGTTATCGTAATGGGTCATATTTTTCATCTCGGCTTTTTTTCTGCCTAAGAATTCCATTACAACGCCTTGATGTTCTTCTTGTACATCTAATACTAGATATTCAATTGGTTCCTGTTTGATACCATTTATAGTCTTATAAATTACCTCTGGTGCTGATACTTGAAATTCAAAGCCTTCTCTTCTCATATTTTCAAGTAAAATACCTAAATGTAACTGTCCACGACCTGAGATCTTAAATGAATCGGTAGTATCTGAAGTATCAACTCTTAAAGCTACATTAGTTTTTAATTCTTTTTCTAATCTTTCTTTAATTTGTCTTGATGTTAAAAATTTACCTTCTTGGCCACAAAATGGTGAATCATTAACTGAGATGTACATAGACAATGTAGGTTCATCGATCTTTACATAATCATGAGGTATAGGTTTATCAACTTGACACAAAGTAGTACCTATTGTAACAGGTTCGTTAAAGCCTGTTACTGCAACTATATCACCAAATGAAGCTTGTTCTACTTCAACTTTACTAAGACCCTTAAATTTATAGATTTTAGTAATCTTCATAGGTTTACTTACATAATCATCTTTACATGCAACAAATTGCTGTCCAACGTTTATTTGACCATTAAACACTCTTCCTATTGCTATTGTTCCTAAGAAATCAGAGTGATCTAAATTAGTTACAAGTAATTGTAAATAATCTTCGGTTGATTCGGGCGCAGGAATATGATTAAGTATTGCTTCAAATAAAGGTTCCATACTATTTGTTTGAATATTTGGATCTTTGGTTACAAAACCTAGTTTAGATGATCCATAAAGTACTGGAAAGTCAAGTTGGCTTTCGTTAATTGCAAGGTCTAAAAATAGATCATGAACTTCGCTTTCTGTTCTTTCTATATCAGCATCTTTACGATCTATTTTATTTATAAGTACTATAGGTTTTAAATTTAACTGAAGAGCTTTCATAAGTACAAATCTAGTACCTGGAAGAACTCCTTCTGCTGAGTCAACTAAAAGAAGGAAACCTTCAACCATTTGAAGCGTACGTTCAACTTCTCCACTAAAATCGCTATGTCCTGGTGTGTCTACTATATTGATTTCATAATCTCCATAGACAACACCTGTATTTTTAGCAAGAATAGTTATCCCTCTTTCACGTTCTATATCATTAGAATCCATAACTCTTTCATCTTGTAGAACATCCATAGTGGATGTAAATCTTAACATTTTATCTACAAGAGTAGTTTTGCCATGGTCAACGTGAGCTATTATTGCTATATTTCTAACATTATTTCTTTTTTTCATAGTCATAAAATTTACAATATTTAATTATTAATAATACAAAATCGATCTATTATTTCTTATTGTAAACTAATTTCAAAAAAAGTCTATACTTTTATAGGTTTATTTATTAAAAAATAAAATAAGATCTTTAACTATTATAAAATAGTAAAGTTAATAATAGAGATTAAACAAAATGCCAGAAATTTAAATTTCTGGCATTTATTTTTTTAAGCTAATTGGCCAGAAGTAAATGGTAAAAGTGCCATAATTCTAGCATTTTTGATCTCTGTTGACAAAACTCTTTGATGTTTTGCACAAGTACCAGAAATTCTAGCAGGCAAAATTTTACCTCTTTCTGTTATGAAACCTTTAAGTAGGTTTACGTTTTTATAATCAAGAGATTCTCTTACTTGTTCACTAGAACAGAATTTACAATTTCTTTTTTGAGTTTGAGCAGTTCTTCTAGCTTTCTTTTTAAGTAATCGGGAACTCATTTTCAATTTCATTTATACACCTATAACATGTTATAATTTATGTAACTTATTCTACTTCAGCTTGATCTAGATCGTCTAATTCTTCAGAACTGGATGAAGGATTTAAGAGACCTGTCATCTTGTTTTCTTTTAAGAACGTATTGATGTCTCTTGTTGGCATGTCTTCTAGAGATTCTGGTTTTTTGTAATCAAGAGAAGCATTGTTTGCCAATTTTGTAATCATATGACGCATAACAAGTTCAGTTTGCTTAACAGCAAAATAGGTGTGTAAATTATTAAGTAATTGATGCATATTTTCTTGGTTTACTTCGTATCTTACAAGAAAGTATACTCCATATTCATAATTTCTTATTGGATAAGCTAATCTGTATTTACCCCAGCGCTCATAAGAAATTACTGATCCCTTTGCATCATCTATAATTGAATTGATTTGTGATTCAATAGTATTAGCTTCATCCGCTGTAATTTCTGGAACAGTTAGGATAAGCATTTCGTAACGTAACATTAAGTACTCCTTGACTAAATGGAAGTGTTAAATGATAAAAAACACTATAAAATAACTTATATTAAGAAATATAAGTTATTTTATTTAGTAATAATAGATCGTTGGCATGCTCCGCATGGTTAAAACCATTGGATTTTGGATTAAGATAATAGCGACCAATAAATTAATCTACATTATCTATTCCAAGAGTTGATGCCTCAACTCTTAATTTAGATTTTATCAAAAGCTTTAGCTTCTGCAAGGGCTACGTTCTGAAAACTTGTTGGCTTTCTAAACGTTTTTCTAGCAAAATTTATTCAAAATGTTGATGTCGAGCGATTACTCGTCCAATTATTCTAAAGTGATCTTTACCACGTACTAAAGCAATTGGCGCAGTTTTATGGTTTACTGATTCAAGCACTATAAAATCATCTGTATATGTAACTTGAGCTATTGCTTTTATAGGAGTTTCATTGCCATATTCTACTGCTGCAACATCACCTGATCTTGTCCAAACTTCTGGGGAGATTACTAATAAATCACCTTTGTCAAATATTGGAGACAATTGATTGCTTGAAAGACTTAAAGCAAACATAGATGCATCGTTTGTATTTAAAACAGGGACAAATACATCTTTAAAACCAGTGGTCAATTGCATTAATTGGTTATTGTACGGAGATGGATTAGACGGTATATCGCCCACTACTGGTACGATATGAACTTTTAACTGTATATCTGATTTCTCAGGCATGCTTACATTATTGTCTATATCGTCAGTTCTTTTACGTCTTTGTGCAAATAAGTCCATAGGACTTACTTCAAAAGCATTTGCTAATTTACGTAAAGAATCTTCGTTCCATCTTCTGGTGCCGTTTTTTATATGTGTTAAATAACTTTCAGACATACCAGTTTTTTCTGCTAAAATCTTGGTAGTCCATCCTTTTTCTCTGAGCAACTCTTTGACTCTTAGAGCTGTTGATGACATATTTCAAACTCCTTTACTTACACTTATTGAAGTTAATAAAAAATAGTTATACACTGCATATTTCTAATTGTACTCAAAAAATAATTCTTGTCAAATGGAAAAACAAATTTTGATAAATTGTAAAAATTCAAAATAAAAAAAGCAAGTGGAATTTTATAAAACCTTTACTTGATTATAAAAACCGAATAAAATTATTATTTTAATGCTTAAATTAAAATTAAGAGCTAATAAAATTATGGATACTATAATACAGATAAAGCCCTTTGCCGAAATAATAGAGAGTTCTTTAAATATATGGAAAGCTCAAGCTTGGCAATGGGATGAGGCTCCATCTTTTGGTTCATTAGTAACCGT
This sequence comes from Candidatus Babela massiliensis, assembly GCF_000513475.1. Taxonomy (GTDB): domain Bacteria; phylum Babelota; class Babeliae; order Babelales; family Babelaceae; genus Babela; species Babela massiliensis. Next base: position 616,846 of record NC_023003.1, on the reverse strand, counting down.
TAAGACTTTAGAACGAACTATCTTTGGTCTAGTTTCTAATATAGAAATTTGTTCGGCAGATGCTTATAGAGTTGTAACTGCTTATAAAAAAACAGAAGAAGAGTTAAAAAAAGAGCAACCTCAAATTTTTGAATTTTTAAAAACTACTTTTAGTTGTATTACTATTGGTTATCAAGAAAATGATATTTTGCTTTATCAATTAGCGCCCGAGCCACCTAAGATGCATGCTTTTGTGTTTCCTGCTAAATATCAAGAGATGGTTGATTTTTTTTCAAATGAGCAGTATTTACAATTGCTTTTTAATTTTTCTAGTCATCTATTTTCGCTTGATGAATTATTGCTTTCTATTTTAAAACAACTTTCTGATAAAGATATTTTAACCAAAGATAATTTAGAAAAATTTATTGAAACTTTTTCTTTATTAACCGCCAATGACTATAGACGTCTTAAACTTTTTCTTAAAAGAACTAAATCTATATTAAAGCAATTTTGATTATATTTAATGTTAAAAATTTTCAGCAAACTCTTGTTTTATTTTTTCAAGTATGGTTTCTATGTCTTCTTTGAGTGTTGCATTTTCTTCACTTAATACTTTTAGAAGTGTTAGCATTTTAGGGACTCTTTCATTAAGTTTTCCAAAATTGGCTTGGTTTTCTAAAAGCTCTTTTGCTAATTCTTTATACTGATCTAGATCTGAAGAATCTTTATTTTCATCTAATTTCAATAATACATAGTCAAGTATTGTATATCCCTTATCATCGGTTATGTTTAAGGCTTTGCTTGATTTAAATCCTAAATTAAGAAGTATTTGGGCTATATTAATATCATTATTATTAAGACAGTCTATAAAAATTAGGTGTAAATCTTTTAAATTCTCTTTTGAATGACTATTAAATTTATTCTGTTCTACAAACATTAAAATTTGTTTTACCTTGGTATATAATCTTTCAATATTTTGTCTATTTTTTATTGATCTTATTTTTTTAAATGAAGTTGTTATGTTATTTGATGTGCTTGCAATTTTAAATAAGCACCCTAGTTCTAAGCTTTTAGTACAAGCAATTTTAATTGTACTTTCGGTTAACGATTTTGACATAGTATTAGTATTGAAATGCTTGTTCAGAATTATAAAGAAACAAAAGAATAAAAAATAGTTTTTTAGGTTCATGTTAATTCCTAATATTTTAGTTATTTTATTATATATTAAAAAGATTATTTATTTTCGGATTATCAAGTTTTTTAGCAAGAGTGATTGCAGTATCTAGATTATCATTTTGTATAGTTATATCTGTTCCTAATTCTAATAATACTTTGATAATTTCTATTCTTTGATTTTCATTTTCAGAATATAAAAGATTATTAATATGGTAAACTAGATCATTATATCCGCTTTTATTTTTTTCCATATTAATAATTTTATTATCTATCATAATTAGTAAAGAGTGCATTAATGCGGTATTATTATGACAATCAACTGCATTTATAAATTGCTTAATATTATTTTTGTAGATTTCTTTTGCTGTATAAATTATTAGATTAAAAATCTTTAGATTACCGCTAATTGCTGCTGCTGTTAATGAATTTATATGTACTTCCTCTTGATTGAAGTTTATTTGGTAAGTAAATTTTGCTCCAATTTTTGCTTTATGTTTAGCATTTAAGTTTAATCCTTGAGTAATATAATTATTTATTAGTTTTTCTACTGTTTCATAATCGCAATTTATAATAGAGTTAATAAATAGTTCTTCAATTTGAGCAAGTGGGCTTAAAGTATTATGAGGTTGAATCATACAACAAACTATAGTGTCAAGACCGTATTGAGCCCATTTTGGTAATTTTTTATACGCATTTTTAATATCTTGTTTAATGTGTATTTGATCGATACTTTTGTATCCATTGCTTGATAATTCTTTTTGAGTTTTTAGCTCTTGTATCATATTTTCAAGAGATTCTTTTTGTTTTATATTTAATTTGTCTAAATTTAATTTTTCAAGGCATAAAGGATTTTCTTCGAGCATATTGGCTAGATTAATCAATGTTAAAAATTTAAGATCTGTTACAGTACTTGGAGTTTTTTCAGGATCTTGCATTGCTGCTAGATTTGTTAGGATAAGTATGTTTGTAATAAGTAATTTTAATATATTTCTTTTCATGAATTATTTTCCTATAAATGATTTTTTAGCTTTCTTAATATTTATTATTTTTTATAAAACGTTTTTCGTCAAATGGTAGTATTTAAATTGCATAATCAAAAAACACAAATTAATATAATATTGTAGTTGTTGAATAACTATAATAAAATAATTAATATTAATATTAAGTTTTAAGTTAATTCTTTTAATAGGAACATTTTTTATGTTTAATTTTTTCAAAAAAACCTTAAGTAATATATATAATCATTTTACTAACAAAATTGGAGCCTTATTTAAATCAAATAAAATTGATCAAGATACATTGAATGAGCTTGAAAAGATTTTAATTACTTCTGATACTGGAGTAAGTACCACTAAAATAATTGTAGATAAAATAAAAGATGAATTTAAAAATGGCAATATAAAGAGTGGAACAGATTTGCGTGATGTTCTTGCTCAAGAATTAAAGGGCATATTAACTAAAAATAGTTACGATTCTGATGTTGATATATATTTGTTAGTAGGTATTAACGGTAGCGGTAAAACTACTTTTGCAGGAAAATTGTCCTCATTTTTGAAGTATAAGAACAAAAAAGTTCTTCTAGTTGCTGCAGATACATTTAGAGCAGCAGCAAGAGAACAATTAGGAAAAATAGCACAGAAATTGGATGTAGATATTATTGAAGGCCAAGAAGGTCAAGATCCTGCGTCAGTTGTATATTTAGGGTGCCAAGAGTATAAAAAAGGTAATTATGATAGTTTAATTATAGATACAGCAGGGCGATTGCAGACTAAGACAAATTTAATGAAAGAGCTTGAAAAAATAAAAAAGAGCATCAATAAGCAATTACCTGATAAAAAAATATCTGTTTTATTGACAATAGACTCGATGTTAGGTCAAAATTCTCTTGATCAAGCAAAGATTTTTAATGAAAGTACAGTATTAAATGGCATAATTTTAACTAAAATGGATGGTACTGGTAAAGGTGGAATAGTATTTGCTATTACTAGAGAACTCAATATTCCTATTGCATTTATATCTTTTGGAGAAAAACTAGATGAGGTTAAATTATTTAATGCACAAGAGTACGTGGATGAACTTCTTGCTAATTAATTTCTTAAAAATATTATTTTTAGTTGTTAATATTATTAATATAGATCTAGTTTATTGTAAGCCTATTAACGTAAATAAATTGTACAATTTAAGACCGACCATTTTTTTAGTAAGAAATGATTATATACTTGAGTACAATAATATTCATAATAAGTCAAATAGTTATTATTCTATAAATCAGACTTATAATCATGTTATTAAGAGATTGACCTATAAAAAGATTGAGAAGCAAAATATTAGTGAATTTACAAGAGCTAAAATATTAGTTTTTCAAGAAATAAATAAGCGTATAAATAATCTGATATTACAAAATCCTTATGTTGTAAAGTATAAGGCTGATGATAGTGTTGTTATTAATGTAGCTTATTATAGTCAGGAAGATAAAAATGCTTTTGATTGTGATTATGTATGTTGTTTAGAAAATTCTATAACAAATTTTTTAGATGAAGATATTTTTTATGATTTTAATTTAATAAGAATCTCTTTAGGATTGCCTGTAAAATGGTACTATAACGAAAAAACTTTTTTTCAATTTAATAGCTACTTAAATATAGTTTCTTTATTTGGAATATATATACTCTTAAAAGAGAATAAAGAATTTTTTTTACCAAGGCAGATTATTCAAGAGAATACTTTAAATACAAGAAAATTAGAATCAATTTTTAGTATTGCAAAACGAAGATTTTTGAAATTTTTGTTGCAGGAATTAAAAAATTTAGGTTTTTCTAAAAATATAACTAATAATTTGGTAAAAAGAATTAAAGCTGAAATGAAGTAAAATTTAAAAGGAAGAGTAATGAAGAAAGTTTATTTAATTTATCTTGGATTATGTTTTTTTATATTAAGTGGTATGAGTCTTACCATGAGTTCTGATAATATAAATTTTCTTGATTTAATTGATCTTAAGAATTTTAATAATTTATCTCAAGAAATTAATTATCTTAATACTCAAGTTACAGAAAGTGTTTCTTCAAAAGATTCTAGGAACTTAAAAGATATAGTTAGTACTTTAATTTTGTTAGTAGATCATATTTATAATCAAACTTATGATATTCGTTACTTTTTATATAAGCATAATTTAAGTAGTTCAGAATTTTCTAAAAATATAGCAGAGATAATTAACAAGACTAAATCTTATGAAAATCAGGAAATTCAAATATTTTTAAATAAAGTTTTGATAAATAGATTTAATGCTGTGTTTGATAAAAGTATAGTTCAGATACTATTAGATATAAAAACCGAAGAAGTTATAGATAGAGATAAAATAGTTATTGATGCTAAAAATTTAAATTTTTATATAATAAAATGTTTTGAATGGTTATCTATTTTTACTGTATCAAACTTTCAAGGGTTTGATAGAGGCGTCGTGTTAGATTTTGCTGAACTTTATAATAGTCTAGAGACATTTTATGCAAGCTTAAATTTAAGTCAAAGAATAAAATTACAAAAAAATCCTAATAATTTACTAAAGCAGTTAAAATATTATTTTTACATATATATTAAAACTAAGCTTAATATCAGTCTTGAACACAATGATTATAATAGAGCTCAAGAAATATATAGTTATTATGAATTATTTAACAAGAAAGCCAAAATTACTCAAAGTGAAATAGATAATTTAGATAAAAACAGTAATCCAAAAGATGCTATTAAACGATTTTTAGATTATGAGCAAGAACAAACTAGTATTGATAGAGATACTTTGGTAAGTAATTTATTTGATTTTAGCCATAGGTTAATTAGTTTAAGTAATATTAAATTTCAATAGACTTAGAGTTAAATTTATTAAAGAGCAAAACCCCTGTTGACAAAAAAGATAGATAATATAAATTTAAAAGTATAATAAAGTATATTATAAATATCTTTATTATCTTATTAGTATTTACTTTTTCTCAATAGGAGGTTTAATTATGAGAAAAAATATAGCTTTATTGCTAATATTAATGTCTACTTTATTCACAACTTTTAACTATTCTATGCGTCGTGATGACGTAAATTTACCAGAAGGATCCGCTGATAATTCTCTTATAACATTGGAAGATGTTGGAAATGCTCTTGAATATTTTTCTAACGCTACGAATTTAGCAAATTTTGATGTTAATAAAATTGCTGATTACGTTGAATGGAAAGAATTTTATTCTTTTTTGATTGATTTAATAGCAAAGGATAACCCAGAAATAGATTTGATTGATACTATTTCCTTGATAAAATCTGAAAAAATAAAAGAACTTATACAGCCTTCTAGAGATTTGGTTATACAAAAAGTTGCCAGGTTATTAACTTTATTCAATATGTCTTATGATGATGGGCTTTATTTTGCTAATGTAAACGAAGACTTGGTGATAAATTTTGTAAAAGCAACTTTTAATTGGATTAGAAGACATCAGATAGATCAAAAGGCTACTCAAAACATTAAAAAAGATTTAGCTAAAAATGCTCTTTCATTTAAAATAAGTTCTTCTGATACAAGAGACGTGATATTAGGAATGGGTTCTACCATGAGTCTTTGGTTTTTGGGACATGCATTTTGTCATGACATTATGGAATACATAGAGCCACATCAATTTTTAACAGCAACTATTTTTACAGTATTTGTTCTTGGTATTAGTTATACAATTATTACTAAAGTTTTAAAGGTTCCTCAACACAATACTTCGCTTATTTTATCTCTTATGCCTAATGTATGTAATTGGGTTATTTCCAAAACTGAAGTAGGAAAGAACGTTTCTGCTTTTGTTTTTGGAGAATAGATTTAAAAATAAAAATGATTATATCATTCAAAATTTAATAAACAGTAAAATTAGTATAGATTAAGGTAATTAAAATGAAGAAAAAAATTATATTAATGTTTTTGAGTTTTTTTATAAGTGTAAATACTTATCTAAGTTATTCAATGCAAAAAGATGAAGATGTGCAAGTAGCAGAAGTTAAACCGGAGAAAATAAATATACTTTATAATACGGTTGATATTTTAGTTCAAGAAGTTAAGAGCATAGTTTGTAGTATGCAAAACAGTTCTGCTAAAGATTATCTTGTTAATCTGTTAGAAAATCCAGCTATAAAGAAATTAGAACTAATTAAGATGCTTGTTGATTTTTCTAATGGTAGAGAGAAATGTACTTTTTCTAATGCAATAAAAAAATTAATCGATACTGTTGATCTTGATTACTTATCTAAAAGGATTGCTCAAGAACTTGAGTGTGATCAAAAACTTGCTTTGGAAATACTAGAAAGACTTTTAGGTAAAAAGCAGAGTTATTTAAGAAGTTTAATTAATAAATTGTCTCCAAGAACCATAAATATGTTGAGAAAAATGACCGTTGGATCAACCGCTGTTATTGTTCCTTGGCTTTTTTTACATGGAATTGGTCATGATTTTATGGAATTAATTGAACCTCAATCTATGGAAGTAGCACTGCCTTTAGCTATAGCTACTATGGTAGGAACCGGTATAGTATATAATTCTGATAAGGCTGTAAGTTTTTTTAGAACTCAATTAATAGAGCAACTTGTAAATACTGCAGTTAAGTATAATTTAATAGATAATGTAGTCGGTATAGATTTAGATCCAAATATTAAGGAAGTAGTTTCTCAAACAGGAGATACGCTTGTTGGACTATTTACTCAAGATAAAGATTTGGGTAATAATGAGCAAATAGATGCTTCAATTCAGGATAAGGGCAAAGAACTTGCACAAGATGATGATAGAGATTATCAGAATTTTCTAGCAACTATTACTGATGAACAGAGGACATTATTGCTTGAAGACTGTAATAATAATTCAAATTATGTTAAATTTTTAATTGAGCATCTGGGAGAAGAAAATCCAGGAATGTTTTTGGATATAGAAAGATTTCCAAAATTTTATAGTTCTTTATCTCAAGAGCAAAAAGAGTTAATTTTCGAATTAATAGCAAATAAATAGATAACTGAGTTTTTATGCAATCAAAGATCAAAACTAAAGACTTTATAAGAGATTTAAGAAATAGATTGCTAATTTCTTACGATAATCAAATAGATCAAGCCAATAATATTGCTAGATATATTGTTGAATCTATCTTGTCTTACTCTTCAAATGATCTTATCATTAAAGATGAAATTTTCATCTCCCAAAATGATCTTAATAAGATAAATTATATTATTGATAGGCATGTTAATTATAACATGCCTATTCAATATTTATTTGGAACTGTCGATTTTTTAGATTTAAAGTTAAATATTGAGCCTCCAATATTAATTCCTCGTCAAGAAACTGAATATTGGGTTTATGAGTTAATTAATAAAATAAAAAAGATTGAAACTCTGAAATTAAACATTTTAGATTTATGTACTGGTAGTGGCTGTATAGCTTTAGCTTTTGCAAAAGAATTTAAAAATAGTTTTATATACGCAATTGATATATCTCAACAAGCTTGCAATTTGACTAGTAAAAATGCTGAGAAAAACAACATAAATAATATCAAAATAATAAATTCAGATCTTTATAATAAGCTAGAGAATATAAAGTTTGATATAATTTTGAGTAATCCGCCTTATATTTCATTAGAGCAATATAAGAATCTTGATCCTATGGTTAAAGATTGGGAAGATATTAATGCTTTAGTTGCAGAAGATAATGGTCTTAAGATCATAAAAAGAATAGTAGCTCAATCTAATCATTGGTTAAGAAGAAATAGTGAGTTTGAGATTTATAATATTCCTCAATTGGTGCTAGAAATAGATTTTACTCAAGGTCAATCTGTGAGCAATTTATTGCTTAATAATGGATTTTCAAGAGCTAAAATAGTTAAAGATTTATTTGGTAAAGATAGAGTAGTTGAAGGTTACTTATAATTTTGTTGATATTTTAAATGGAATATATAGGAATTTCTATAAGCGATGAAAAATTAATCTTGAGTGCTATTGGTACAGGTAGAAAATGTTCAAATATTGCTTATTCTGTATATGATATATCTCAAGTGCCCGTTATTAATGGTATAATATTTAATATAACTTGTTTAGAAGATTTGATAAAAAAATTTTCTTTAGATTATAAAATTAAATCTAATAATATAATAATAAGCATAAATAATTCTACTATTCATCAGCAAATTTTTCAGAATTTTACTCAAAGCAATTATAAAAAACTGGAATTAAGCAACTTAGATAATTATTTTATAAAAACACAAGAATTGCAATTTTATCCTTCCAGTATCTTTTATCAAGCTGCTATTATTAACTATCATATCTTTCAATATAATTTATTGGCAATTAACTTAGGCTTTAATTTAAGTTGCTTGACCACAGATTTTATTTCATGGTATTACTTTTATAAAGTTAATTGCTCTAAGGTTACAATTGAAGCTAGTGCTAATTTATCTATAGATTATTTAAGAGCTTTTTTTAGAAACGTAGCATTGGATAAAGTTAAAATTTTAAAAGAAGAGTTATGTTTAAACATTGAGCATGACGATTTAATGACAATATATGGTATGTATTATTTATATATATTTGCTGATTAAAAATTCGGTATGAGCCTAATAAATTTTTCTGATTTTAATAATATAAAAACTCATAAGATATTAAATAAATTAACTATTACTTTTTTTATTAGTATTACTTTGATTAGTATAATTACTATTTCTTATTTTCAATTAAAGCAATTAAATATTTATTTAAAATTAAGAGATGATTTTTATCATTTAGATAAGTATGTTCAAAATCAAAAGTATATTTTTGATAAAAAAATTAAGTTGAACAAGAGCATTAAGCTATTAGAATCTAAACAAGATATGCTAATATCAAAAGTTTATAAAGTAAAAGATATTTTAAAATTTATTATGCAACATATACCGGTCAATATAGCTATAGATAATTTTTTATATACTACAAATAAATTGAATATTAAAGGACAATCAAAATCTTGGATTTCCTTGGGCACTTTTGCCAATAAATTGAGTAATAAACTTGGTAAACTTTTAAAACATAAGACTAGCATTAAAACCTCTGAAGATATAACTTTAATATTATATGAATTAGAGTTTGAATTAAGTTAAACTCTGTTTTTTGATAGCCTTTTTAATTTATCAAATAAGCATTATACTTATTAATAAATAATTTATATTAAAGTTGATCATAAAAATGACTAAAATAAAAATACTTGATAGTCAAGAAATACAAAAAATTGCCGCAGGTGAAGTTGTAGAACGTCCTGTAAACGTATTAAAAGAATTAATAGAGAATTCTATTGATGCTCAAGCTGATCAAATTACAATCTATTTAGAAGATGCTGGTAAAAAGTTAATCAAAATCATTGATAATGGTATAGGCATGTCTCCTGAAGATGCTAAAATTTGCTTTGCGCATCATGCAACTAGTAAAATAACAACCGTATCAGATTTAAATAGCATTACTACTTTTGGATTTAGAGGTGAAGCTCTTTCTAGCATTTCGTCCGTTTCTAAGATATTATTAACAACTAAACAAGAGAATGATCAGTTAGGTACCACTTTAATACTTAATCAAGGTAAGATAGAAAAAGAAAGTGTCTCAAGTTGTAATATGGGGACAGAGATAACGATCGAAGACTTGTTTTTTAATGTTCCGGCTCGTAAGAAATTTTTAAAGTCTAGAGAAACTGAGTATAGAGCTATTGTTAGTCTTTTTCATGCTTTTTGCTTCTCCTATACTAATATTGGTTTTAAATTATATCATGAAAATAAGCTAATTTATAACTGTCCTTCTACAAATGATTTGATTAATCGTTTTGGGCAATTATATAATTCAGAAATCATAAGAAATATTATTCCTATAGATTTTATAGATAAAAATAAAAATACTGGTTATAAGATTACCGGAGCTATATCTACTCCAAAGTATAGTCGTTATGATAGAAATCAAATATTTTTATTTGTAAACAAAAGATGGGTAAAGAACTATAAATTAGTACAAGCTTTTATCAAGGGTTACCAAGGAATGCTTGAAGTTGCGCGTTTTCCATCGGGGGTAATTAATATTTTTGTTCCTTTTGAAGAAGTGGATATAAATATTCATCCTAAAAAAGAGGAAGTTCAATTCTTGCACCCACGATTAATCGAAAATTTAATAACTATTGAGGTTAAAAAAGCTCTTGAGTCTACTTTTGATAAAAATCTTGGACAGCAAGAAGTAAAATATAAAAGTATAGATAACCAAAAAGAATTAAAATGGAACTTTTCTAATTTAGTTAATATAGAACATATAAAATATAATGATCTTGAAGATAGTAATACAAATTCTAAGATAAAGATTATTAAGCCAGAAGAAGTATTAAATATTTTGGATGAAACTTTTGAAAATAGTAATGATATTAAAATTGTTCAAGAGGCTAAAAAAGAGCAAAAATCAACCATACAAAATCAAATAGAGACAAGTTTTATAGACCCTGAAAATATTGCTATTCAAAGTCAGGAAGTAAGTATCAATAAACAAAACAATATAGAATATATTGATAAAACAAATTTGAGTTATTATAAAGAAGAGATGCTTGATTACAAGTTAATAGGTCAAATCTTTAAAACTTATATAATTATTGAAAATGACCAAGGGTTAACGCTAATTGATCAGCATGCAGCTCATGAGCGTATAATTTATGAACAAATCAAAGATAGCTTAAGTAATATTTCTAAAATAAGATTGTTATTTCCTGAGATTGTTGAACTAAATTCTAATGATATATCTATTTTGACTCAGTATTTTGATTTATTTGATCAAACAGGAATATCAATTGAACAAATAAGTATTAATTCACTTATTGTAAAAGAAGTTCCTATATTTCTGAAAAATATTTTGGTTAAAGATATTATTTTACAATCTATAGCTTATATAAATGAAAACCATAAAATTGGTCCTGATAAATTAAGAAATCTTTTACTTGAAAAAATGCATGCTCAAATTAGCTGTAAATCAGCAATTAAAGCTGGAGATATTTTACAGCCTGATGCTATGAATAACTTAATAAAAAATCTCTATAAAATAGAAAATAAATTAACCTGTCCTCATGGCAGGCCTACTATCCATAATCTTACTCTTGTTGAAATAGAAAAGTTCTTTAAAAGAAATTATAGACAAAAAGTTGACTATTCTATTTAAATTTTGAAAATATATTTTTTAATAAATTTGTAAGAGGCGGTAGGTTTCTCATTTGTAAACCTTGATTTAAAATTAAAAAGCCACCAGCAATTGTGCTAAAAGGTATTACAAAATAACTTATACCATACATTAGAAAGCCTGAACCTATTATAATAAAAAGTAAACCTATAAAGCGTTCATTTAAGTAATTCATTTTTCTTCTCATGATTTGTATCTAAATATTAACACATTTTAATAGTTTAATTATAAATATATATATTTAAATGTTAATATATTTTTATCTCAAAACATAAGTAATTACAAATAATTTTAGTTTATTTTATTGAAATATCATGTTCTATATTACTTTTTAAAACAATTTTGGCAAAATATTTATATTGTTTTTAATCTAAAATTTCAGGATATTTTTCTGGATCATTTAAGCAATATTTTTCTCCAAAGCTTCCGATAGGATGTTCTGCAATTGTGACAAATTTGCGTCCTTCAAATCCACCTCGGTTGTTATGCTTTTTATTTTTTATATTAATAATTTCTTGAAAGGCAATATTTTGAACAGTACAAAATGCTGAAATTATTTCAAGTATATCTGCTAATTCTTCTATTAAATCTTCTTTTGTATTTGTGCAGCAAACTTCTTGAGCTTCTTCAAGTAATTTTATTTTTAATTGTTCAATAAATTCTTGGTCATCTAGTTCTTTATAATGAATTTTAGATTGATTTTGATTCATTAAATCTACAAGTTTATCGCGCCACAATTTATTTTGTTTAAACTTACGATATTTCATTTGATATCCTAAAAATTAATTATTTTATATATAATTTTGTTTACTATATAAATTATATTTTAACATATATGTAAGTAATTTGAAATTAAGAATATTAATTGTAGGGTTGATAGTTATATAAATTATTCAGCTATTAAAAATCTAACATTATAAAGAAATTACATATAAGTATGTTAAATAAAATTGATAGAAACAGTTAAAAAATAAGAAAAAATTGATTAATAAATAAAAAAGCAATACCGTTGATTTATTATTTAAATTTAGGGTATTGCTAGTAAATTTTAATTTATTTTAATATTTTGTGGAGTAAAGTTAATTGGCTTTTGTTCAATTTGATTTTGCAACAAATGCTTTAACAAATCAAGCCATTTAGATTCTTTAGCAAAACTTGTATTATAATATGAGCTATCTATGATATTCATTGGTAAATAAATAGAAAATCCATATGCAAGATTTTGTGTGGTATGCCCACCACATCTGGCTACTACAGCCTGTTCAACAATAATATAAAGCTTTTCTAATGTCTGTTTTAAAGCTTTAATTTTGGATGGTCCTTGTATTGGATCTAGTTGTTCTTCAATTATTTTACAAAATGCTATAGGGTCAGTATACATAGGCCACATGCAAAATCTGGGAGTATTATTTTGTGCTTTAATAAGTATTTGATTAATTTCAGGTATATCAAGTAATTGAGTAACTATAGCATCAAGAGTTTCTTTTATTTCATTTGTGGATGATAGATCAAGGCCTGCATGAGTATAAATTCCTGACGAATCATTTTTTTTGTAATAATTATCAAATGCTTGAACCATATCCTTTATAGTATTAATCGGGTTATTTTTCTTATTAAGTGCTGATATTACACCTTGATAATCAAATCCATCAGGCAGGGAACAACTTTGATTTCCCACAAGATAATTAACAAATGGACTAATTTGATATGCTACTTCAAGCATAGATCCCATACATGTATCAAAAGCTAAAATATCAAGATTTTTACCATTTAATAAATTATTTTTAATATAATTGAGTGATCCAATAAGTTCTTGATTATTAAGATAGTTCTTTGTTGTTTTGTTAAACATAAAACCTTTATGTTTTTTATGTTCTTCAAGATATTTAAGTGAACAGTAATTAGAAATAGGCTCGGCATTTGCTTGCCATTGATCAGTATCTGAATTATATTTAGGATCTAAAATTCCCCATCCATGATTTGATAAAATTAGCATAGTATAATCATGCTTATTATCTTTAAATGCCCATGAAGAAGCATCTATAAGATCTTGTTTAGGATCACCTTTTAATTCTACTTCTTCTAGAAATGTAAGTGAATTTTTTGTTACTTTATAACGTAATCCTGCTTTATGATATGCATGTAATTGGATTAATAGTTCTATATTGTCTTGAGGTTTTGTTCTAACCATATCAGTGATATTTTTTATTGCCATATCACTTAGATCATCACTAGAATCCATATAGAAAAATACCTTCCATGTTGCTGAAAATAGTAGACTATTAAATGTAAGGGTTATTGTTAAAATAATCTTATATATTATTTTTCCTAACATTTTTTCTCCTCAATAAATAATTTAATAACCTGAAATATTTTATACTTAAGGTTTATTGAGAATCAATAATGTTAATAAAGTTTAATTAAGATTTATTATAAATGGATATTTTGCTTAGGTTAGAGTTAAGAAATGATCTAGCATTATTTATATATTATCTACAAGTTTAATTTCTATTCTTTCTACAGATTTTCCTGGGCGATCTCTTTTTAATGCTACGTATCCTACTTCTCCTGTTGATCTGACGTGTGTTCCTCCACATGGAACTTGAGCAAAACCGTCTATTTCCCAAAAGCGTCTTTGATTTTCAATATCTGAGTATCCAGTTTTAATTGGAAGGTCTTGATTAATAATTTGATTATATTGATCTAAGATTTTTTCAAAGTATATTGAAATATTGGTATCTGCTATAAAATCTATACGTGACTTATGTTCAGCTATATGAGCTCCAATTTTTTCAAATCCATATTTTTGAGTTACAATTTCAAGAATTAATTCTGCAGCAAAATGTAGTCTCATTAGTTTATGACGACGTGGCCAATCAATGGTCATTCTGACGATTTGCTCTACAGTAAAAGTATGATTCTCTGGTAAAATATAATATATAAGATGATCTTCTTTTATTGAGTTCAATATTGGAACGTTATTTATCCATGCTTTATCACTTTCTTGTCCACCAGAAAAAGAATAAGCTATAGTTTCTTCAAAAAGAATTTTGTTGTTCTCAATTGAAATGATTTTGGTTAGCAATTCAGTTTGATATGGATTATCCCAGAATATTTTCTTCATGGTGAATTTTTTACTTTTAGTTTTATTATCTATAGAAGGGTATTTTATATTTTTTTTATTGATATGGTCAAGTATTTTCCTGCGAGATTCCTGTAGTATTTAAAATATTAAGTTATAATTGCATAAAGATTATGATTTGTATAAAGCTGCTTTTGATTATCAATTGTAAGAAAAGCTCTGTCATATATTATTTTGGCGTCCCTAAGGGGATTCGAACCCCTGTTTTCACCGTGAAAGGGTGATGTCCTAACCCCTAGACGATAGGGACGTATTATGGTGAGCCGCGTTGGATTCGAACCAACGACCCACAGCTTAAAAGGCTGTTGCTCTACCGACTGAGCTAGCGGCTCCTAAATTTATGCAAATTTTCAAAACATAATTTAGAGCAAAATTTTAAAGAAGATAAAAATGAACAATAGTTTTTAAGACTTGCTATTGAGCATGATTATAATCAATATAATATAGATTGTTCTGCTTTTTGTCAAGAATTATTATACAACTTTTTTATTTTTTTTATAAACCTAAAATAATTCTACTTATATTACAATAAATTAATATTCCTAATATATCCATTATAGTAGCTAAAAATGGTCCTGCTGATAGTGCTGGATCTAGCTTAAATCTTTTTAAAACTAATGGAATTATACTACCTAGCATAACGGATACTATAACTATCGCAGCTATTGAAAGACTAATTGAAAATATTGAAAGCAATTTAGATGGATCAGGATTTGTCGCAAATACTCTTATAAATGATACTATAGCTAAAGTTCCGCCAATAGCACAAGCCATCAATAACTCACGCCACAAGAATCTATATCTATTTGCATCTGATATTTCACCAGATACTAACCCTTGTATTACTAATGCTGAAGTTTGGCTACTTACATTTCCACCAGTTGATGCTATCATTGTTAGAAATATAATTAAAAATCCAGTCAATAAATCTTCATAATGTTTTATAATAAGAGCAGAAAATGTTTGAGTTAGAAGTAAAATAGCAAGTATAGATACTCTTTGATAGTAAAGTTTTGAAAATGGTGTTTCAAAGTAAGTATGCTTAATAGGAGTTAAAGCAGATATTTTATAAACATCTTCTGCAGCTTCTTGTTCTATAATTCCTACTAATGCGTCACTGTCAATTATTCCAAGAAATATATTATTATCAGAAACTACAGGTGCTATAGTTAATTTATATCTTGACATATCTTGAGCAACTTTTTCTTGATCTTCATGCACATTAACTATTAATTCCGCTTCTTTAACAATTGAATCTAATTTAGTAACTGGTTTTCTTAAAACTAGATCTTCTAAATTGATATATCCAACTAATTCATTTTCACGTGTTGTTACATAAATAACTCTATGCAGTTCTTTTTTAGGTTGCAGCCTTTGAAGTATATTGATACTTTTTTCTATAGTTAAATCTTGCATTAATGTCAGTACATCAGTGTGCATTATACCGCCAGCTGATTCTGACTCAAATTGCATCAAAGATACAACCTTTTCTCTATCTTTTTTATGCAATAACTTTAAGTAATTTTTTAGTTCTTCATCAGAAAGATAATCAAGTAAGTCAGTTAATTCATCAAGTGGTAAACTAGAAAGTAAAGCACTTCTTTCAGTATCAGGTACTGTTGAGAGCAATAATTTCTTAGTATATTCAGAAAGATACGAAAAAACTTCAAATTTAAGTTTTTTTGGAATTGCAAGAAATAAAACTTTTGCTTTATCTTGATTAATATCGCTTAAAAATTGTGCAATATCAGCCGGATGTATATCTAAAAAATCCTGCCATAAAGAAACTCCTAGATCAGAGCTTTGAGCAATAACATCATCAATATTGTCTAAAATATCATTAAAAGTTTGTTTTATACTCATAGTATGCTCACATTGCTTTTTAAGATTTTTAAAATATTAACACATCTCTTTAGCGATACCGCTTAACATTAAGATTGAACTTCGTCGGATTTAAAATCCAGGACTCTTGTTTTGCGAACTAGTTAATACCAATTTCTATAAGTATTTACAGGCTTAGTTCGTCAGACAGATGTTCTAGCTGTCTTATATTTTTACTTGTATTTAGATTTATATATTGTTAATTGGCAACAATATAGTGTTTTCTATTCTTTTTTATAATAAACTATAAAAATTCAAATGTCTATTTTGCTTTAAAATTTTTTTAATTAATTTAAACTATATAATAATAGTATAGTTATTATTTGTTAAAAATTAAAATAAAATGGAGTTACTAATGGAACAAGAAAATACCAAAATAAGTCTAAATATCGATGAAGATAATGCTTCAAAAAGATTGGATCTTTATTTATATCAGCAATATCCATGTTA